>NZ_BAAGPS010000090.1:40248-99398 GCF_054783935.1 Streptomyces pseudoechinosporeus | reverse complement strand
ACCCACCCGCACAGGTCACCCCCGACCCCGACCCCCCTTAGGGTCAACCAACCCCGCACGCCGCAGCGCATCCGCCATGGCACTGTTGCCTGGTGGCGGCGCCTGCCGCGACCCGCCACCACCACCGGCACCGCGCCCCTGCCGCTGCTGCCCCCGCTGCTGCTGCGACGCCCGCCCGCCACGCTGCGGGCGCCCACCGCTCCCCTGTTCCCCTTGCGGAGCAGCCTCGTCATCCAACCGCAGCGTCAGCGAAATCCGCTTCCGCGGAATATCGACGTCCAGCACCTTCACCTTGACGATGTCCCCGGGCTTCACCACATCCCGCGGATCCTTGACGAACGTCTTCGACATCGCGGACACATGTACAAGCCCGTCCTGGTGCACACCGACATCCACAAAGGCACCGAAGGCGGCCACGTTCGTGACGACTCCCTCCAGCACCATGCCGGAGGACAGGTCGGAGATCTTCTCCACGCCCTCCTTGAAGGTGGCCGTCTTGAAGGCCGGCCGAGGGTCACGCCCCGGCTTCTCCAGCTCCTTCAGGATGTCCGTCACCGTCGGCAGACCGAACGTCTCGTCCACGAAGTCGGTCGGCTTCAGCGAGCGCAGCACACTCGTGTTGCCGACCAGCGAGGCCACCTCACTGCCGGCCGTCTTCACCATCCGCCGCACCACGGGATACGCCTCCGGGTGCACGCTCGACGCGTCCAGCGGGTCGTCACCGCCCCGGATCCGCAGGAAGCCCGCGCACTGCTCGTACGCCTTCGGACCCAGCCGCGCCACGCTCTTCAGCTCCGACCGCGACTTGAACGGGCCGTTCGCGTCGCGGTGCGCCACGATGTTCTCCGCGAGTCCGGAGGTGATGCCGGAGACCCGGGAGAGCAGCGGTGTGGAGGCGGTGTTCACATCCACTCCGACGCCGTTCACACAGTCCTCGACCACCGCGTCCAGCGACCGTGACAGCTTCACCTCGGACAGGTCGTGCTGGTACTGACCGACGCCGATCGACTTCGGGTCGATCTTCACCAGCTCGGCGAGCGGGTCCTGCAGGCGCCGCGCGATGGAGACGGCGCCGCGCAGCGACACGTCCATGCCGGGCAGCTCCTGTGAGGCGAAGGCCGAGGCCGAGTAGACGGAGGCGCCGGCCTCGGACACCATCACCTTCGTGAGCTTCAACTCCGGGTGCTTGGCGATGAGTTCACCGGCGAGCTTGTCCGTCTCGCGGGACGCCGTGCCGTTGCCGATCGAGACCAGCTCGACCGCGTGCTCCTTGGCGAGCCGCGCGAGCTTGGCGATGGCCTCGTCCCACTTGTTCTGCGGGACGTGCGGGTAGATGACGTCCGTGGCGACGACCTTGCCGGTCGCGTCGACGACGGCCACCTTCACGCCCGTACGGAACCCGGGGTCGAGCCCCAGCGTCGCGCGCGTGCCCGCGGGGGCGGCGAGCAGCAGGTCGCGCAGGTTCGCCGCGAAGACGTTGACCGCCTCGTCCTCGGCGGCCGTCCGCAGCCGCATCCGCATGTCGATGCCGAGGTGCACGAGGATACGGGTGCGCCAGGCCCAACGGACCGTGTCCTGCAGCCACTTGTCGGCGGGTCGGCCCCGGTCGGCGATCGCGAAGCGGTGCGCGACGATTCCCTCGTACGACGAAGGCCCGTCCGTCGGCTCCTCGGGCTCCAGGACGAGGTCGAGGACCTCCTCCTTCTCCCCGCGCAGCATGGCGAGGACGCGGTGCGAGGGCAGCTCCGTGAAGGGCTCGGCGAAGTCGAAGTAGTCGGCGAACTTGGCGCCCGCCTCCTCCTTGCCCTCCCGCACCTTGGCCGCGAGCCGCCCGCGCACCCACATGCGCTCGCGCAGCTCGCCGATCAGGTCGGCGTCCTCCGAGAACCGCTCGGTGAGGATCGCGCGGGCACCGTCAAGGGCCGCCTGCGGGTCGGCCACGCCCTTGTCGGCGTCCACGAACGCCGCTGCCGCGGCCAGGGGATCGACGGACGGGTCGCCGAGCAGGCCCTCGGCCAACGGCTCAAGACCCGCCTCACGCGCGATCTGCGCCTTCGTCCGCCGCTTCGGCTTGAACGGCAGATAGATGTCCTCCAGGCGCGCCTTCGTCTCGGCGCCGCGGATCCGCGCCTCGAGCTCCTCGGTGAGCTTGCCCTGCTCGCGCACCGACTCGAGAATCGCCGTCCGCCGCTCCTCCAGCTCCCGCAGATAGCGCAGCCGCTCCTCGAGCGTGCGCAGCTGCGCGTCGTCGAGCATCTCGGTCGCTTCCTTGCGGTAGCGGGCGATGAAAGGCACCGTCGAACCGCCGTCGAGCAGCTCCACGGCAGCCTTGACCTGCCGCTCCCGTACGCCGAGCTCCTCGGCGATCCTGCCTTCGATGGACCCTACGAGGGGTGTCGTCACGATCCCGTACCGCCTTCTTCACTGAGGTTGCGCGGCAATTGTGGCAGGTGGCACCGACAACGGGGGATCAGGGCGGCGCCAGAACACGAGAAGAGCCGGACACGCTCTCGGCGCGGCCGGCTCCGGCGGGGGTCCGTGGTCAGACCCCGCGGGCCCGCCCGGTGCGTCGCGTCGAGTGCGAGGCGCCGCCGAACAGCCGGGCCAGGGCCCGGAACGGCAGCGTCACCACTGTGGCGAGCGCCGCGCCAATCTGTCGCAACACGTCAGCGATCGCACGGAGCACGTGCTTCTCCTTTCGTCTCCCGGCCCGTTCGGTCGCGGCCGGGGACATCCGGGTACCTCGGAGAACAGTTCTGATGCGCGGGCCTCCGGCGGTTGGGTTCCTCAGCCCTTGCCGATCATGTCCTCGGGAAACGCCCCCGCCGCGAGCGACGTCATGAGGAACCCCGTCGCCAGCTCCCGCAGGCGCTCCACGCGCGCCGCGCCCAAGTGCTCGTACGGGGCCCGGTCCAGACGGTCCGTGTCCGACTCGATGGCCCGGCGCAGGTCGACGCCGGCCGTCGTCAACTCGCCCTCGGCGTCGAGCAGTCCGCGCTCCCGGAGCCGGCCGGCCGCGGCGTCCCAGTCCTCCCGCCGCCAGCCCCGCGTGGCGAGGATCCACCTTGGCGACATGCCCTTGCCGGTCGCGGTGTGGCTCACCAGCGCCTCCACGGGGTCGAGTTCCGCGCCGAGCAGCACCGTGAGGTGCCCGTCTCCGCGGTGCTCGCGCAGCAGCGTGGCCGCGTGCCACAGGGCGAGGTGCGGTTCGTCGGGCACGGGCAGGTCCGCGTGCGCCGCGTACAACGGGCGCGCGGTTCGTACGCAGGCCTCGGTCGCCCGCAGCGCGAGCTGAGCCGCCTCGGCCATCTCCCGGGACCCGATCGCCTCGTCACCGAGCAGCCGCCGCAACGTCGCGTCGGCGGCACGCGCGCGTGCCGCGAGCACGTCCTGCGGCGACGCAGTGCGCCACACCTCGGGTACGTGCTTCGCCACCAGCTCGTGGCGGAAGTTGTAGAACGTCGCGGTCACCACACCCGCACCCACCGTCCCCATGGCCGCGGCCCGTGCCGCGAAGTACGCGGCATCGCGGTCGGCGACGCCGAGAGCGGCCAGTTCCCGCCCCAGGTCCGGCGAGAAGTAGTGCGCGGAGTGAAGCGGATTGAGGACGTTGTGGCAGCGCCGCCCGGCGCGCTCCTGCAGAGCACTGGTCATGGGCCGCAGGGTACCGACTGGTCGGTACAAACGGAATGCGGGGCGTCGATCCCCGTCGGCCGACTCGGTCGGCAAGGCCCTTCGACATGGCAGGAAAGGTGGGGTGCTCGTCATTGCGGCCGTCGCATCGCAGGCCAAGAATCGAGCACATGGCACCCCGAACCGTTCTCGTCGTCCTCTTCGAGGGCATCCAGAGTCTCGATGTCACGGGCCCCGTGGAGGTCTTCGCGGGCGCCGAGACCGGCCGCCCCGGGACGTACCGCATCCGCACGGCCACTCTGGACGGCGCCCCCGTGCGCGCCACGAGCGGCCTCACCCTGGTCCCGGACCACGCCCTCGCCGACGCACCCGTCCCGCACACCCTGCTCGTCCCGGGCGGCAACGGCACCCGGAACCCGGACCCGGACCTCGTCGCCTGGCTGCGTGAACACGGCCCGCGCGCGGAACGCCTGGTGTCCGTCTGCACCGGCGCGCTCCTGCTCGCCGCCGCGGGCCTCCTGGACGGCCGCCGGGCGACGACTCACTGGGCGTCCTGCGACGCGCTCGCCCGCGACCACCCGGCGATCGACGTCGACCCGGACCCCATCTTCGTACGCGACGGGAACGTGGCCACCTCGGCGGGAGTCACCTCCGGCATCGACCTCGCCCTCGCGCTCGTCGAGGAGGACCTCGGCCGGAAGACCGCCCTGGCCATCGCCCGCCATCTGGTCGTGTTCCTCCGACGCCCGGGAAACCAGGCGCAGTTCAGCGCCCAGCTCGCCGCGCAGACCGCCCAGCGCCAACCGCTCCGCGATGTCCAGCAGTGGATCAGCGAGCACCCCGGCGAGCAACTGACCGTCGAGTCGCTCGCCGCCCGCGCCAACCTCTCCCCGCGCCACTTCGCTCGCGCCTTCCAGACGGAGACGGGCATGACCCCGGGCCGGTACGTCGACCGCGTCCGCCTCGAACACGCCCGGCGTCTCCTGGAGGACACCGCCGACGGCATCGAGGAGATCTCCCGCACCTGCGGCTACGGCACCCCGGAGGCGATGCGCCGCGCCTTCCTACGGACCCTCGGTGCGGCCCCGGCGGAGTACCGCCGCCGCTTCCGCCCCGTGCCCGCCGACTGAAGCCACCGGCTGAGCTGACTCACTGAGCTCACCGGCCAACTCGTCGAACCCGACAGCCCGATCGACCCGACCGAAAGGACTCCGATGCAGATCGCCATCGTTCTCTTCGACCGCTTCACCGCCTTGGACGCCGTCGGCCCGTACGAGACCCTCGGCCGCCTCCCCGACGCGGAGACCGTCTTCGTGGCCGAGCAGACGGGCCCCATCCGCACCGACACGGGCGCCCTCGCGATCACCGCCGACAAGACCCTCGCCGAGGTTCCGAGCCCCGACATCGTCGTGGTCCCCGGAGGGCCGGGCCAGTTCTCGCAGATGGAGAACGAGACGCTCCTCGACTGGCTGCGCACCACCGACGCCACCAGCACCTGGACGACGTCCGTGTGCAGCGGCTCCCTGCTGCTGGCCGCGGCCGGACTGCTCGACGGCCGCCGCGCCACCTCCCACTGGCTGGTCCTCGACTTCCTCAAGCAGTACGGCGCCGAGCCGACGGGGGACAGGGTCGTGATCGACGGGAAGTACGTCACCGCGGCCGGGGTCTCCTCCGGCATCGACATGGGGCTCACCCTGGTCGGCAGGATCGCGGGCGACGAACACGCCCAGGCCGTACAGCTGTTGACGGAGTACGACCCGCAGCCGCCCTACGACGCGGGGTCCCCGCAGAAGGCGCCCGCGCATCTCGTCGAGGAGTTCCGCACCAACAGCCGCTTCAGCCTGGTGTAGTTCGGCCTGAGGCAGTCCAAGTGAAGTCCGGCTGACGGCGCTCCAGAAAAGCGGCGACGCCCTCCGCGGTGTCGCCGCTGCCGCGCGCCTGCTCGGCCCAGTACGCCTCCCGGTCCATGCGGCCGTCCGCGAACTCCTTCGCCGCGGCCTGCGTCAGCTGCGAGCGCGTGGCCAGTACGCGCGTGAACTCCGCGACCCGCTTGCCGAGTTCGCCCTCCGGCAGCACCTCGTCCACCAGGCCGGTCCGCAGCGCCCGCTCCGCATCGATCAACTCGCCCGAGAACAACAGGTACTTGGCGGTGGCGGGCCCCACCAGCGACACCAACCGCCGCGTGGACGAAGCCGCGTACACGATCCCCAGCTTCGCCGGAGTGATCCCGAACAGCGCGCCCTCGTCCACGAACCGCAGATCGCACGCCGCCGCGAGCTGGCATCCGCCGCCCACGCAGTGGCCGCGCACCGCGGCGAGCGTCGGCTTGGGAAAGGCGGCGAGCGCGTCCTCGGCGCGTACCGCCAGCCCTTGCGCCTTGTCGGCGGAGCCCCGCAGCGTCGAGATGTCGGCCCCGGCGCAGAAGGTCCCGCCTTCACCGGTGAGCACGAGCGCCCGTACGGCGGGATCGGCGGCCAGTGCGTCGAGCAGCGGTGGCAGCGCCGCCCACATGCCGGCCGTCATGGCATTGCGCTTCGCCGGATGGTGGATCACGACGGTGGCGACCCCGTCGGTGACGCTGTGCAACAACTGCGGCTCCATACGCCGGATGCTATCCGTACGCGTACAACCCGAAGAGTTCCGAATTCGGCACAAGAAGGGCAGGGAGCTGTCGCGCGGACCGTCGGTGTCGTACGAGGTCGGTCAGGAAACGCCGATTTTCGCTGACTTCTGTTCAGCTCTTGGGTATGCACCGCTGCGTTACCAACACTCGACATGTGGTGACAATCGAGCGCAAGGGTGGCGACCGGACGATGGACGACCATGGGCGGGGGCCCGGCCCACGCCCTGAAGGCGGCGGGGACACGAACGCCGGCAGAAGGCCGCCCGAGCCGCTGCCGTACGAGGGAGTCTGGCGGTTCACCGCTCCCTCCGTCGACGCCTCGGTGCCGCAGGCGCGGCACGCCGTCCGCGATCTGCTGGCCCGCCAGGGCGTGCCGGCCTCGGACGACCTCGTCCAGGGGCTATTGCTGATCGTCTCCGAGCTGGTGTCCAACGTGGTGCGGCACGCGGCGCTGCTCTCGCCGATGCTCGCCGTGGAGGTCGCCGTCGGCGCCGAGTGGGTGCGGGTCTCCGTCGAGGACAACCACCCCTACCGCCCGACCGCCCTGGAGGCCGACCACGCCCAGACCGGCGGCCGGGGCCTGCTCCTGGTGACCGAGATCACCAAGGAGGCGGGCGGCGTGTGCGACGTCGAACACACCGCGACCGGCGGCAAGGTCATCTGGGCCGCCCTGCCTCTCAAACCCGCGCCGGTGAGCTAAGCGGGTTTGCCGAAATCCGCTGCAGTACCGCACCCCGTCAGGGGCGCGGGGCGGTATCAATGTGCGGCTCCGCCGCGATGGGGGTCCCCCCGCTCGAGCGCAGCCGAGAGTGGGGGAGCGACCAGCCACCGACGGCCCGCACCTTTCGAACCGCATTTCCAGCGGAGCGTTTTGTCACCAGCCCGCGGTCGGGCCCGTCATCTCCCTTACCGCCGGGCGGGCCGCGTCCAGGACCGTCATGAACCAGGCGGAGAACGGGTCCCTGGCGTGCCGTTCCGTCAGCTCGGCGGCCGTCACGAAGGCTGTCGTGCCGACCTCCTCCGGGTCCGGCCGTGGCGGCGACTGGATCATGCCGACGAAGAGGTGGTTGAACTCCTGCTCCACCAGACCGGAGTGCGGGTCCGGGTGGTTGTAGCGGACCGTGCCCGCCTCGGCGAGCAGTGACGGCGAGACACCGAGTTCCTCGTGCGTGCGTCGCGCAGCCGCCGCGAAGGGCGCCTCACCGGGATAGGGGTGGCCGCAGCAGGTGTTGGACCAGACGCCGGGGGAGTGGTACTTGCCGAGCGCGCGCTGCTGCAACAGCAGCCGGCCCCGCTCGTCGAACAGGAACACCGAGAACGCCCGGTGCAGCTTCCCGGGCGGCTGATGCGCGGCGAGCTTCTCCGCGGTACCGATCGTCGTGCCGTCCTCGTCGACCAGTTCCAACAGGATCGCTTCGGGGGAGCCGTTCGGCGAGGTGTGCGTCGCGGTGCCACGTGTGATCGGCATACCCATCCTTCGCATCGGTCTACGAGCCCCAAGTCTGCCGTACTGAACCGGCACTCCTGACACCACGCGGTGTCCCGCTTGTCCGGTTCCGCCGCGCGGTCGAACTAAAGCGCTCCGCTGGAAATGCGGTACGAAGCTGCGGGTCCGTTGTGGCTGGTCGCTCCCCCACTCTCGGCTGCGCTCGAGCGGGGGGACCCCCATCGCGGCGGAGCCGCAAATTGATACAGCCCCGCGCCCCTGNNNGCGCCCCTGGAAGGGGCGCGGTACGGCACCAACCGCTCCCCACGCGCGCGTGCCGCCTCCAGCACAGCACGTACGACGGCCGCTCCGGCGCCCTGCTGCGCGAGTAGCCGGAGTGCGTAATCAGCCGCCGTGGCGGAGCCGCCAGCCCTGCCACGCCGACTCCACCATCTCGTGCACCCCGCGCCGCGCCGTCCAGCCCAGTTCCTCGGCGGCCAGCGCGGCCGAGGCCACCGCGCGCGGGGCGTCGCCCGGGCGGCGCGGCTCGACGATCGCGGGGCGGGTGTCGCCGGCGACCTCGCCGATGAGCGTCACGAGCTCGCGTACCGAAACACCCTCACCGCGGCCGATGTTCACCGTCAGATCGCCCGCCGCGCCGGCCTCGGCCAGCCGCCGGGCCGCCGCGAGGTGTGCCTCGGCGAGATCGGCGACGTGGATGTAGTCACGTACGCAGGTGCCGTCCGACGTCGGATAGTCGGCGCCGAAGATCCGCGGGGCCTCGTCGCGGGTGAGCCGGTCGAAGACCATCGGGACGACGTTGAAGACGCCGGTGTCGGCCAGTTCGGGTGCCGCCGCGCCCGCCACGTTGAAGTAGCGCAGGCACACGGTCGCGATGCCGTGCGCCCGGCCCGCCGCGCGCACCAGCCACTCACCGGTGAGCTTCGTCTCGCCGTACGGGCTCATCGGGGCGCAGGGGGTGTCCTCCGTGATGAGGTCCACATCCGGGTTGCCGTAGACCGCCGCGGACGAGGAGAAGAGGAAGCGCTCGATGCCCGCCTCGGCGACCGCTTCGAGGAGGGTGGCGAGGCCGCCGACGTTCTCCTGGTAGTAGCGCGTGGGCTGGGCCATGGACTCGCCAACCTGTTTGCGGGCGGCGAGATGCACCACTCCCGTCACCGTGTGTTCAGCGAACGTCCGCTTCAGTAGCTCGCCGTCGAGCGATGAGCCCTGAATGAGAGGGATGTCCGACGGTAGCCGGTGGGGAACGCCGGCCGAGAGATCGTCGAGCGCGATGACCCGCTCTCCCGCATCGGCCATGATCCGCGCCACATGCGCACCGATATAGCCGGCTCCGCCGGTAATCAGCCATGTCATGGTCCTTCACCCTATGCCGGACGGATCGGCTCCGGTGCGGGCCGGGATTCTTGCCCTGAAAAGCGCCGTTCTGGGACCGTGATTTGGGGTGCGGGGCCCTGATCCTTGATGATGATCGCAGCGGACGCGGCATACAGATCATGCTGATCGGGCCGTGAACAGGCGGTGAACGGCAGCTTCCCATCATCCGATAGCCTCTGCCGACACGCCGCCCGGGGCCCCGCCCGGGGCGCCCCCATCGCGCACATGCCCGGCGCCACGGACGCGTCGGAACCCAGGGAGTGAGTTCGTCTGTCGACCGCCATCCTCACCGGTCAGCCGGTCCCCGGATCGTCGCTCGAGGGCGATCTGCGGTCGCTCGGCTTCGACGTGCGGGTCGCCTCCGACGCGGCCGGCGCCGAGACGCTCCTCGCCGCCGTACCCGCTGACCAGCGGGTCGCCGTCGTCGACGCCCGCTTCGTGGGCCACGTCCACGCGCTGCGCCTCGGGCTCACCGACCCCCGTTTCGCCGCCGCCGCGATCCCCGGCGCGGTGACCGTCCGCCCCGCCGCCCGTCCCGCGCTGGACCGCGCGCTGCGCACGGCCGCCGGTGACGCCTCGAACGGCTCCGTGGTCGTCGGCATCGTCGCCGACCGCGTCGCCGAGCTGCTCGACACCGAACTGCACCGCCCCGAACTCGGCGAACTCGTCGCCGAGGTCCCCCGCGACCCGCAGGCCCGCAACGAAGCCCGGCAGGCCGTGGCCGCCCTCGACGACGAGGCGATCAGGCTGCGTACGGCTGTGAAGTCCCGCGACGGCTTCTTCACCACGTACTTCATCAGCCCGTACTCCCGCTATCTCGCCCGCTGGTGCGCCCGCCGCGGTCTGACCCCGAACCAGGTCACCACGGCCTCACTGCTCACCGCGCTCATCGCGGCGGGCTGTGCGGCGACAGGTACCCGCGCCGGCTTCGTCACCGCCGGACTGCTGCTGCTCTTCTCCTTCGTCCTGGACTGCACGGACGGACAGCTCGCCCGCTATTCGCTGCAGTACTCGACGCTGGGCGCCTGGCTCGACGCGACCTTCGACCGCGCCAAGGAGTACGCCTACTACGCGGGCCTCGCGCTCGGCGCGGCCCGCGGCGGTGATGACGTATGGGCCCTCGCCCTCGGCGCGATGGTTTTGCAGACCTGTCGACATGTCGTCGACTTCTCCTTCAACGAGGCGAATCACGACGCCACCGCCAACACCAGCCCCACAGCAGCCCTTTCGGGTCGGCTCGACAGCGTCGGCTGGACCGTCTGGCTGCGCCGGATGATCGTCCTGCCGATCGGCGAGCGCTGGGCGATGATCGCCGTCCTCACGGCGGTCACCACTCCGCGTATCACCTTCTACGCGCTGCTCATCGGGTGCGCGTTCGCGGCGACTTACACCACGGCGGGCCGCGTTCTGCGGTCCCTGACGCGCAAAGCCCACCGCACCGACCGGGCGGCGCGGGCGCTGGCGGACCTTGCGGACAGCGGCGCGGTCGCCGAGCTGCTGGCAGGGCTGTTGAAGAAGCTGCCCGCCAAGCCGCCGTTCGGAGCGCGTGTTCTCGTCGCGCTGCCCGGCGCTGTGATCCTCGTCGCCGCCGCCTGGCTTGAGCCGTACGGCAGTTGGCTGCCCGTCCTCGCCGCCGGCCTCTACACGCTGACCTCGGCCGCGGCCGTCGCCCTGCCCCTCAAGGGCGCCCTCGACTGGCTTGTTCCACCCGTGTTCCGTGCGGCCGAATACGTCACCGTCCTGGTACTGGCAGCCAAAGCCGAAGTAAACGGAGTCCTTCCAGCGGCTTTCGGGCTGGTGGGCGCCGTCGCCTACCATCACTACGACACGGTGTACCGCATCCGCGGCAATGCCGGCGCGCCGCCGAACTGGCTGGTGCGGGCGATCGGCGGGCACGAAGGCAGGACGCTGCTGGTCACCGTTCTGGCCGCGCTGCTCGCCGCCACTGATTTCAAGGTCGCGCTCACGGCGCTCGCCGTGGCCGTGGCCCTCGTGGTGCTCGCCGAGAGCATCCGCTTCTGGGTGACCGCCCACAAACTTGGCGCACCCGCCGTACACGATGAAGGAGAACCCGCATGATCGGCCTCGTGCTGGCGGCTGGCGCCGGACGGCGTCTGCGCCCCTATACGGACACCCTGCCCAAGGCGCTGGTGCCGGTGGGCCCGGAAGGCAACGAGGACAGCATCACCGTGCTCGACCTCACCCTCGGCAACTTCGCCGAGATCGGCCTGACCGAGGTCGCGATCATCGTCGGCTACCGCAAGGAGGCCGTCTACGAGCGCCGCGAGGCCCTCGAGCAGAAGTACGGCGTCAAGATCACCCTCATCGACAACGACAAGGCCGAGGAGTGGAACAACGCCTACTCCCTGTGGTGCGGCCGTGACGCCATCAAGCACTCGGTGATCCTCGCCAACGGCGACACCGTGCACCCGGTCTCCGTCGAGAAGACCCTGCTCGCCGCCCGCGGCGACGGCAAGAAGATCATCCTCGCCCTCGACACGGTGAAGTCCCTCGCCGACGAGGAGATGAAGGTCGTCGTCGGCCCCGAGGGCGGCATGACGAAGATCACCAAGCTGATGGACCCGGCCGAGGCGACCGGTGAGTACATCGGCGTCACCCTCATCGAGGGCGAGGCCGCCGACGAGCTGGCCGACGCCCTGAAGACGGTCTTCGAGACCGACCCGCAGCAGTTCTACGAGCACGGCTACCAGGAGCTCGTGAACCGCGGTTTCCGCATCGACGTCGCCCCCATCGGCGACGTCAAGTGGGTCGAGATCGACAACCACGAGGACCTTGCCAAGGGGCGTGTGATCGCGTGCCAGTACTGACGAGGCTCATTCCTTCGCCCGTCGTCGTCGACATCAACGCCGGTGCCCTGGACGACCTGGCGGTCGTGCTGGCCGATCAGCGGATCTCCGCCTCCGGCAAGCTGGCGATCGCCATAAGCGGGGGTTCGGGACAGGCGCTGCGCGAGCGGCTCGAGCCGGTCCTGCCCGGAGCCGACTGGTACCCCGTCGCCGACGGCACCATCGATTCGGCGGTGAAGCTTGCCGACGACATCAAGGGCAAGCAGCGCTACGACGCCGTGGTGGGACTCGGCGGCGGAAAGATCATCGATGTGGCGAAGTACGCGGCGGCACGAGTCGGGCTGCCCATGGTGGCCGTGGCCACCAACCTTTCCCACGACGGACTGTGCTCGCCGGTGTCCATCCTGGACAACGACAACGGCCGCGGCTCCTACGGAGTACCGACGCCGATCGCGATGGTGATCGACCTCGACATCATCCGCGAGGCTCCCATCCGCTTCGTACGCTCCGGCGTCGGCGACGCGATCTCCAACATCTCGGCGATCGCCGACTGGGAGCTCTCGCACAAGATCCATGGGGAGCCCGTGGACGGGCTGGCGGCGGCGATGGCCCGGACCGCCGGCGAGTCGGTGCTGCGACACCCGGGCGGCGCCGGGGACGACGAGTTCCTCACGGTGCTGGCCGAGGCCCTGGTGCTCTCCGGCATCGCGATGTCGATCAGCGGTGACACCCGGCCCTCCTCCGGGGCCTGCCATGAGATCAGCCACGCCTTCGACCTGCTCTACCCGAAGCGGGCCGCGAGCCACGGCGAGCAGGTTGGTCTGGGAGCTGCCTTCGCCATGCACCTGCGCGGCGCCCACGAGCAGTCCGGCTACTTCGCCCAGGTACTGCGCAGGCACGGTCTGCCGGTGCTGCCGGAGGAAATCGGGTTCAGCGTGGACGAGTTCGTCAGGGCCGTCGAATACGCGCCGCAGACCCGGCCGGGCCGTTTCACGATCCTCGAGCACCTCGACCTGTCCACCGACCAGATCAGGGACGCATACGCCGACTATGCAAAAGCCATCGGTAGCTGAGCTCCGGCCGGTCGTGCACCCCCCGGGTGTGAAGGACCGGCGGAGCGGCGAGCACTGGGCCGGCCGGCTCTATATGCGCGAGCTGTCGCTGCGTATCGACCGGCACCTGGTGAACACGCGGGTCACGCCCAACCAGCTGACCTACCTGATGACCGTCTTCGGCGTCCTCGCCGCCCCGGCCCTGCTGGTGCCGGGCATCCCGGGCGCAGTGCTCGGCGTGCTGATGGTGCAGCTCTACCTGCTGTTCGACTGCGTCGACGGCGAGATCGCCCGCTGGCGGAAGCAGTACTCGATCGCCGGGGTCTACGTGGACCGCGTCGGCGCCTACCTGTGCGATGCCGCGGTCCTTGTCGGCTTCGGACTGCGCGCCGCCGACCTGTGGGGCTCCGGGCGGATCGACTGGCTGTGGGCCTTCCTCGGCACCCTCGCCGCCCTCGGCGCGATCCTGATCAAGGCCGAGACCGACCTCGTAGGCGTCGCCCGGCACCAGACTGGCAAGCCGCCGGTCCAGGAGTCGGCCGCCGAGCCGCGTTCCTCCGGGATGGCGCTGGCCCGTAAGGCCGCCGCCGCGCTGAAGTTCCACCGGCTCGTCCTCGGCGTCGAGGCGTCCCTGCTGATCCTGGTCCTGGCGGTCCTGGACACGGTCAGGGACGACCTGTTCTTCTCGCGGCTCGGCGTCGCCGTGCTGGCCGGCATCGCGATCCTGCAGACCCTGCTGCACCTGGTGTCCATCCTGGCGTCGAGCAGGCTGAAGTGACGTCCGCCATGAAGGTCGGCGCGGTGATCATCACCATGGGCAACCGCCCCGACGAACTCCGCGCCCTCCTCGACTCGGTCGCCAAGCAGGACGGCGACCCGGTCGAGGTGGTCGTGATCGGCAACGGCTCCCCGGTCCCGGAGGTCCCCGAGGGCGTCCGTACCGTCGAGCTGCCCGAGAACCTCGGCATCCCCGGCGGCCGCAACGTCGGCATCGAGGCCTTCGGCCCCGGCGGCACGGATGTCGACATCCTGCTCTTCCTGGACGACGACGGCCTGCTCGCCCGCAACGACACCGCCGAGCTGTGCCGCCAGGCCTTCGAGGCCGACCCGAAGCTCGGGATCATCAGCTTCCGCATCGCCGACCCCGACACCGGCTCCACCCAGCGCCGCCACGTCCCGCGCCTGCGCGCCGCCGACCCGATGCGCAACTCCCGCGTCACCACCTTCCTCGGCGGCGCCAACGCGGTCCGTACGAAGGTCTTCGCCGAGGTCGGCGGGCTGCCCGACGAGTTCTTCTACGCCCATGAGGAGACCGACCTCGCCTGGCGCGCCCTCGACGCCGGCTGGATGATCGACTACCGCGCGGACATGGTGCTCCACCACCCCACGACCGCCCCCTCCCGGCATGCCGTCTACCACCGCATGGTGGCCCGCAACCGCGTCTGGCTCGCCCGCCGCAATCTGCCCGCCCCGCTGGTCCCCGTATACCTCGGCGTCTGGATGCTGCTCACCCTCGCCCGCCGCCCCTCGCGACCTGCGCTGAAGGCCTGGTTCGGCGGCTTCAAGGAGGGCTGGACCACCGCCTGCGGCCCCCGGCACCCCATGAAGTGGCGTACGGTATGGCGCCTGACTCGACTGGGCCGCCCACCCGTCATCTGACAAGCTCGGTATCTGAGAGCATTCGGCGGTACCCGGCCCTGGCTCCTGCCTCGGCCCGACCAGGCTGCGCACATTGAGGACGAAAGTTTCCATCTGTGAGTGAGACAACGCATGACGGGTCAGTCGCGGTGAGTGCCCCCCCGTCGCCCGATGACGGGCTTTCCGCGGCGGACCTCGCCGCCAAGTACGGGCTCTCCGTGAGCGGTGCCCGGCCCGGACTCGTCGAGTACGTCCGCCAGCTCTGGGGACGGCGTCACTTCATCCTCGCCTTCTCCCAGGCGAAGCTCACCGCCCAGTACAGCCAGGCGAAGCTCGGCCAGCTGTGGCAGGTGGCGACGCCCCTGCTGAACGCGCTCGTGTACTTCCTGGTCTTCGGGCTGATCCTGGGGGCCGACCGCGGCATGGGCCGTGACGTCTACATCCCGTTCCTGGTGACCGGAGTCTTCGTCTTCACCTTCACCCAGAGCTCGGTGATGGCCGGAGTGCGGGCGATCGCCGGAAACCTCGGCCTTGTCCGTGCGCTGCACTTCCCGCGCGCCGCGCTGCCCGTCTCCTTCTCGCTGCAGCAGCTCCAGCAACTGCTCTTCTCGATGATCGTGCTGTTCGCGGTGGCGATCGGATTCGGCAGCTACCCGAGACTGTCCTGGGTGCTGATCCTCCCGGTCCTTGTCCTGCAGTTCCTCTTCAACACCGGTCTCGCGATGATCATGGCCCGGATGGGATCCAAGACCCCGGACCTCGCGCAGCTGATGCCGTTCGTGATGCGTACGTGGATGTACGCGTCCGGTGTCATGTTCTCCATCCCGGTGATGCTGAAGGACAAGCCCGCCTGGATCGCCGACATCCTCCAGTGGAATCCGGCCGCCATCTACATGGACCTGATGCGCTTCGCGCTGATCGACGGTTACGGCCGAGAGAACCTGCCCCCGCACGTCTGGGCGGTCGCCCTCGGCTGGTCCCTCCTCGTCGCCGTCGGCGGGTTCGTGTACTTCTGGAAGGCGGAGGAGCGGTACGGCCGTGGCTGAGCAGATCACCGACACCCGGATCCCCACCGTCATCGCGGACGACCTGCACATCGTCTACCGCGTCAACGGCGCCAAGACCGGCAAGGGCAGCGCCACCGCCGCCCTCAGCCGCATACTCAAGCGAGGCGGCGAGGAGCGCGGCGTGCGCAAGGTGCACGCCGTGCGCGGCGTCTCCTTCATCGCCTACCGCGGCGAGGCCATCGGCCTGATCGGCTCCAACGGCTCCGGCAAGTCCACGCTGCTGCGCGCCATCGCCGGACTGCTGCCCGCCGAGGAGGGCAAGGTCTACACCGACGGCCAGCCCTCGCTCCTCGGCGTGAACGCGGCCCTGATGAACGATCTGACCGGCGAGCGGAACGTCATCCTCGGCGGCCTCGCGATGGGCATGTCCCGCGAGCAGATCCGCGAGCGCTACCAGGAGATCGTCGACTTCTCCGGCATCAACGAGAAGGGCGACTTCATCACGCTGCCCATGCGGACGTACTCCTCCGGCATGGCCGCCCGCCTGCGGTTTTCCATCGCCGCCGCCAAGGACCACGATGTCCTGATGATCGACGAGGCGCTCGCGACCGGCGACCGCTCCTTCCAGAAGCGCTCCGAAGCCCGCATCCGCGAGCTGCGCAAGCACGCGGGCACGGTGTTCCTCGTCAGTCACAACAACAAGTCGATCCGGGACACCTGCGACCGCGTCCTGTGGCTGGAGCGCGGCGAGCTGCGCATGGACGGCCCGACCGACGAGGTCCTCAAGGAGTACGAGAAGTTCACCGGCAAGTAGCCCTGGCCACACCCTCCCGACCCCGCCGGAACGCTTCGGCGGGGTCCCTCGTGCAAGGTTCGAGCAGGGGACGATCAAGCCGGGCAAAGAGGAAGCCAACTCTGGTTCGCCGCAGGAAGCTTGACGCCAATCGGTGCGTTGTTGTGATGTGCAGGACACCCAGGCGAAGCGCGGAACGTTGTACAACGTAAGCTGTACCGGTGCTTATTCGCGGCAAGTAGGGCCATAATGCGCGAGACCGGCGCCGGGCGCAGGCGCGGACGTCCGGGTGGCGTGTCCGAAATGGGCGCTTATTGGGTCAGCGGTGTAGAACGGGAGACGTGACGGCAATGGCTACGGAAACTCTCCAGCTCCGCGAAGCGTGTGCCGTCCCCGTGCCGGGCAGCGAGCGGTGACGGCAGCCGGCACGGCGCGCGCCACCCTCGACAAGGCCGCGTACGAGAACTTCCCCGTGGCCCCCTTCTTCCTGCCCAGGGCCTGGCGCACCGACCTCATGGCCGTGTACGGCTTTGCCCGTCTCGTCGACGACATCGGCGACGGCGACCTGGCCCCCGGCGGAGCCGACGCCCGTCTGCTCGGCGTGTCCCCCGAGCAGGCCGAGGACCGTCTGGTCCTCCTCGACGCCTTCGAGGCCGACCTCCGCAGGGTCTTCGAGGCGACCCCGCGCCACCCGCTCCTGCGCCGCCTCCAGCCGACGATCCGCCGTGCCGACCTCAGCCCCGAGCCGTTCCTCGGTCTGATCGCGGCCAACCGCCAGGACCAGCTCGTCAAGCGGTACGAGACGTACGACGACCTGCTCGCCTACTGCGAGCTGTCCGCCAACCCGGTCGGCCGCCTCGTCCTCGCCGTCACCGGCACCTCGACGCCCGAGCGGGTGCGCCGCTCCGACGCCGTCTGCACGGCGCTCCAGATCGTCGAGCACCTCCAGGACGTCAGCGAGGACCTCGGCCGCGACCGCGTCTATCTGCCCGCCGAGGACATGAAGCGCTTCCATGTCCAGGAGGCGGATCTCGCCATGGCCACAGCAGGCGCATCGGTGCGCGCGCTGGTTGCGTACGAAGCAGAACGCGCCCGGAACCTCCTGAATGAAGGCACCCCCCTCGTGGGTAGCGTCCACGGCAGGCTGAGGCTGCTGCTCGCCGGATTCGTGGCAGGGGGGAAGGCGGCAATCCACGCGATGGTCGCCGCCGAATACGACGTACTTCCCGGCCCGCCCAAACCCGGCAAGCTCCGGCTGCTGCGCGAGGCGGGCATGACTCTGCGAGGAGAGGGGTGATCCGGACCGTGGAGTCTCCGTCACACGTGTCCGCACCGGTACTCGCCGCATACAGCTACTGCGAGGCAGTGACCGGACAGCAGGCCCGTAACTTCGCGTACGGCATCAGACTCCTGCCGACGCACAAGCGCCGAGCGATGTCGGCGCTTTACGCGTTTTCGCGACGTGTCGACGACATCGGCGACGGCGCGCTCGCGCCCGAGGTCAAGGCGGCCCGCCTGGAGGACACCCGGGCGCTGCTCGCCCGGGTCCGGGACCGCTCCGTGGCCGAGGACGACACCGACCCGGTCGCGGTCGCCCTCAGCCACACCGCGGACCACTTCCCCATTCCGCTCGACGGCCTCGACGAACTCATCGACGGCGTCCTGATGGACGTACGCGGCGAGACTTACGAGACCTGGGACGACCTGAAGGTCTACTGCCGCTGTGTGGCCGGGGCGATCGGGCGGCTTTCGCTCGGCGTGTTCGGCACGGAACCGGGGGCGCGCGGAGCCGAGCGCGCGCCCGAGTACGCCGACACACTCGGCCTCGCGCTCCAACTCACCAACATTCTCAGGGACGTTCGCGAGGACGCCGAGGGCGGGCGGACCTATCTGCCCGCGGACGACCTCGCCAAGTTCGGCTGCTCGGCCGGATTCAAGGGAACCAAGCCACCAGAGGGCTCCGACTTCGCGGGCCTGGTGCACTTCGAGGTGCGCAGGGCCCGCACACTTTTCGCGGAGGGCTACCGCCTGCTGCCCATGCTGGACCGACGCAGCGGCGCCTGCGTCGCCGCGATGGCCGGCATCTACCGCCGCCTGCTCGACCGCATCGAGCGCGATCCGGAGGCGGTTCTGCGCGGCCGTGTCGCGCTGCCCGGACGCGAGAAGGCGTACGTCGCCATGCGCGGCCTCTCCGGCCTCGACGCCCGGCATGTCTCCCGCCGGACCGTCAGGAGGCGCGCCTGATGGACACTCTGGGCCAAGGTGACACAACTCCCGGGAAACGGTGCGCAACCCTCCGGTCTGCGACAGCGTCCCTGACTTCAACGGCCTGCCGCGCACCGCTCCATCGCCACGGCACGGCCGCGGGGGAGGGCGCACGATGAGCGACACCACACAGGCCGAGGGATACGACGCGGACCGACCAGGCCGCCCCGAGAGGGAGGCGGTCGTGGTCGGCGGCGGGCTCGCCGGCATCACCGCCGCGCTGGCACTCGCCGACGCGGGCGTACGCGTCACGCTGCTCGAAGGCCGGCCACGACTCGGCGGGCTCGCCTTCTCCTTCCAGCGCGGCAAGCTCACCGTGGACAACGGCCAGCATGTGTACCTGCGCTGCTGCACGGCGTACCGCTGGTTTCTCGACCGTGTCGACGGAGCCGAACTCGCACCGCTCCAGGACCGGCTCGACGTGCCCGTACTCGACCTGGCGAAACGGGCAGGCAGCCGGCTCGGCAGACTACGACGCGACGCGCTGCCCGTACCGCTGCATCTCGGACGCAGCCTCGCGACCTACCCGCATCTCTCGCTCGCCGAGCGCGCCAAGGTCGGACGTGCCGCGCTCGCGCTCAAGGCACTCGACCTCGCCGACCCGGCCCTCGACACCGAGGACTTCGGCAACTGGCTGACCCGGCACGGTCAGTCGGCGCGTGCCGTCGAAGCACTGTGGGACCTCGTCGGGGTCGCCACCCTCAACGCGGTGGCCGGCGACGCCTCGCTCGGACTCGCCGCGATGGTGTTCAAGACCGGTCTGCTGTCCGACCCGGGCGCGGCCGACATCGGCTGGGCGCGCGTCCCGCTGGGCGAACTGCATGACCAGAGGGCGCGCAAGGCGCTCGACTCCGCGGGCGTCCGTACCGAACTGAGAACACGCGTCACCTCCATCTCCCCACACGAGAACGGACGTTGGCGGGTTCAGGTTCCCGGCGAGACACTCCACGCCGACGCGGTCGTCCTCGCCGTCCCCCAGCGCGAGACCCACGATCTGCTGCCCGAGGGCGCGCTCGACGCCCCCGAGCGGCTGCTCGCGATCGGCACCGCGCCCATCCTCAACATCCATGTCGTGTACGACCGCAAGGTGCTCAGTAAGCCGTTCTTCGCCGCGCTCGGCACCCCCGTGCAGTGGGTCTTCGACCGGACCGAGGCATCCGGCCTCTCCGAAGGCCAGTACCTCGCACTGTCGCAGTCGGCCGCACGGGACGAGATCGACGCACCCGTCTCGGAGCTGCGCGAGCGCTATCTGCCGGAGCTGGAGCGGCTGCTGCCGGGCACGCGCGGCGCCGAGGTACGGGACTTCTTCGTGACCAGGGAGCGCACTGCGACGTTCGCCCCCACCCCAGGCGTCGGGCGGCTGCGGCCCGGCGCCCGCACCAAGGCACCCGGCCTCTACCTGGCCGGAGCGTGGACCGCCACAGGGTGGCCCGCGACCATGGAGAGTGCGGTCCGCAGTGGCGTGAGTGCGGCCGGTGCCGCGCTGAGCGCCCTGGGCCGGCCTCGCGATCATCTCTTCGAGCTCTTCGAGGAGGCGGCGTGACGCTCTACCCGAGCAGAGCAGGCTCCCGCACCCCCCGTATCGCAACTAGAGGAGAGACTGTGCCCACTGTGCCCCCGGCATCAACGCCCGCTCGAGTGACCTCGGTGGACGTGACCGCGCTCCTGGAGCGCGGCCGGACCCTGGCCACACCGGTACTGCGGGCGGCCATCGACCGCCTGGCCCCTCCCATGGACACTGTCGCCGCCTACCACTTCGGCTGGATCGACGCCGAGGGCAACCCCGCGGACGGCGACGGCGGCAAGGCCGTACGCCCCGCGCTCGCCGTCCTGTCCGCGCAGGCCGCCGGAGCCGCACCCGAGGTGGGCGTGCCGGGTGCGGTCGCCGTTGAACTGGTGCACAACTTCTCGCTCCTGCACGACGACCTGATGGACGGCGACGAACAGCGCCGCCACCGCGACACCGTATGGAAGGTGCACGGCCCCGCCCAGGCCATCCTCGTCGGCGACGCCCTGTTCGCGCTGGCCAACGAGATCCTCCTGGAGCTCGGCACGGCCGAGGCGGGCCGCGCCACCCGCCGCCTCACCACCGCCACCCGCGCACTGATCGACGGCCAGGCGCAGGACATCTCCTACGAGCACCGCGAGCGGGTCACCGTCGAGGAGTGCCTGGAGATGGAGGGCAACAAGACGGGCGCCCTGCTCGCCTGCGCCTGCTCCATCGGCGCGGTACTCGGCGGCGCCGACGACCACACCGCCGACACCCTGGAGAAGTACGGCTACCACCTCGGCCTCGCCTTCCAGGCCGTGGACGATCTGCTGGGCATCTGGGGCGACCCGGAGGCCACCGGCAAGCGGCCCTGGAGCGATCTGCGCCAGCGCAAGAAGTCCCTGCCGGTCGTGGCCGCTCTCGCGGCGGACGGACCGGCCTCCGAGCGGCTCGGCGAACTGCTCGCCGAGGACGCCAAGGCCAGCGACTTCGAGAACTTCTCCGAGGAGGAGTTCGCCGCGCGCGCCGCGCTCATCGAGGAGGCGGGCGGCCGCGAGTGGACCGCCCAGGAGGCCCGCCGCCAGCACACGACCGCCATCGACGCCCTGGACTCGATCCCGATGCCGGACCGGGTACGGGCCGAGCTGGTGGCGCTCGCCGACTTCGTCGTCGTACGAAAGAGATGATCACTATCGGTCGAACAAGCCTCGCGTAGTCGCCGGCCGGTGCCGCGGGAGAACGAGCACCGGCCGACGGCGGACCCACAGCAGACGTCACCACTGCACGAAGGGGAAGCCATGACAGCGACGACCGACGGAAGCACCGGGGCCCTGCCGCCCCGCGCAGCCTCGGCCAGCGAAACCCGCACGACGACTCCCGTGGCGGCCGGGAGCCTGGACGTTCAGGATGCCGCCCAGCGCGCGATACAGCGCGCCACCGATTTCCTGCTCGCCACACAGGACGCCCAGGGCTGGTGGAAGGGCGACCTCGAGACGAACGTCACGATGGACGCCGAGGACCTGCTGCTCCGCCAGTTCCTGGGCATCCTCGACGAGAAGACCACGTACGCCGCAGGGCTCTTCATCCGCGGCGAGCAGCGTGAGGACGGCACCTGGGCCACGTTCTACAGCGGGCCCGGCGAACTCTCCACCACCATCGAGGCGTACGTCGCGCTGCGGCTGGCCGGTGACAGCCCGGACGCGCCGCACATGGCGAAGGCCTCGGCATGGATCCGTGAACAGGGCGGCATCGCCGCGTCCCGCGTCTTCACCCGGATCTGGCTGGCCCTGTTCGGCTGGTGGAAGTGGGACGACCTGCCCGAACTCCCGCCGGAGCTCATCTACTTCCCCAAGTGGGCGCCGCTCAACATCTACGACTTCGGGTGCTGGGCCCGGCAGACCATCGTGCCCCTCACCATCGTCTCGGCGAAGCGCCCGGTACGGCCCGCGCCGTTCCCGCTCGACGAGCTGCACACCGACCCGCGCAACCCGAACCCCGTCAAGCCGCTTGCTCCGGCGGCGAGTTGGAACGGCGTCTTCCAGCGGCTCGACAAGGCGCTGCACGCCTACCACAAGGTCGCCCCGCGCCGGCTGCGCAGGGCCGCGATGAACACCGCGGCCCGCTGGATCATCGAGCGGCAGGAGAACGACGGCTGCTGGGGCGGCATCCAGCCGCCCGCCGTGTACTCGGTCATCGCGCTGCATCTGCTCGGCTACGACCTCCAACACCCGGTGATGCGGGCCGGGTTGGAGTCCCTGGACCGATTCGCCGTATGGCGCGAGGACGGCGCCCGGATGATCGAGGCCTGCCAGTCACCGGTGTGGGACACCTGCCTGGCGACCATCGCGCTCGCCGACGCCGGCCTGCCCGCCGACCATCCGCAGCTGGTGAAGGCCGCGGACTGGATGCTCGGCGAGGAGATCGTACGGCCCGGCGACTGGGCCGTACGCAGGCCCCAACTGCCGCCCGGCGGCTGGGCGTTCGAGTTCCACAACGACAACTACCCCGACATCGACGACACCGCCGAGGTCGTCCTCGCGCTGCGCCGCGTCAAGCACCACGACCCGGAGCGCATCGAGAAGGCCGTCGGACGCGGGGTGCGCTGGAACCTCGGCATGCAGTCGAAGAACGGCGCGTGGGGCGCCTTCGACGTCGACAACACCAGTGCCTTTCCCAACCGGCTGCCGTTCTGCGACTTCGGTGAGGTGATCGACCCGCCGTCCGCCGACGTCACCGCGCACGTCGTGGAGATGCTCGCCGTCGAGGGGCTGTCCCACGATCCCCGCACCCGCCGGGGCATCGAGTGGCTGCTCGCCGAACAGGAGGCGAACGGCTCCTGGTTCGGCCGCTGGGGCGTCAACTACGTATACGGCACAGGGTCGGTGGTGCCCGCGCTGGTCGCCGCCGGACTGCCCGGATCACATCCGGCGATCCGCCGGGCCGTCGACTGGCTGGAGACGGTGCAGAACGAGGACGGCGGCTGGGGCGAGGACCTGCGCTCCTACCACGACGTCGCCGAGTGGAGCGGCCGGGGCTCCTCCACCGCCTCGCAGACCGCCTGGGCCCTGCTCGCGCTGCTCTCGGCGGGGGAGCGGGAGTCCAAGGCCGTGGAGCGCGGGATCGCCTGGCTCGCCCAGACCCAGCGGGAGGACGGCACCTGGGACGAGCCGTACTTCACGGGCACCGGTTTCCCGTGGGACTTCTCGATCAACTACCACCTCTACCGGCAGGTCTTCCCGCTGACCGCGCTCGGCCGGTACGTCCACGGCGAGCCGTTCACCGGCCCACAGGCGAAGGGGAGTTGATGGCCACGACACCACCCGCCGCCCCGCTGCTGATCGCCTGCGCGCTCGGCATCGAACGTCTCGCCCTGCGCGGCGGCGCCGAGGGCCCGGTCACCGTGCTGCGTACCGGCATGGGACCCCTGGCCGCCGACCGGGCGGTCAACCGGGCGCTCGCCGATCCGGCGCTGCGGGACGCGGCCGTCCTGGCCACGGGCTTCTGCGCCGGACTCGCGCCCGGGATGCACCCCGGTGACCTGGTCGTCGCCGAGGAGACCCGGGACGCGCGGGGCCGTACCCCGTGCGTGGGCACCGATCTGCTCGTCAAGGAACTGGTGCGCGCCGTGCCCGGGCGCACCATTCACACCGGACCGCTCACCGGCTCCGACCACGTCGTCCGCGGACACGAACGGTCCGATCTGCTCACGACCGGCGCAATCGCGGTCGACATGGAGTCGGCGGCCACACTCCACAGCGCCCTCCGCGCGGGTGCGCGCCCGGTTGCGGCCGTCCGGGTGGTCGTGGACGCTCCAGAACATGAACTCGTCCGGATCGGCACGGTGCGCGGTGGAATATCAGCTTTCCGCGTCCTTCGTGCCGTCCTTCCCGCTTTCGTCGAATGGCACCGTTCCTTGCTGCTCCCCAGGAGGTGAGCCAGATGGCCATGCCACTCCGCCAGACCATCAAGGTCGCGACATATCTCTTTGAACAGAAGCTCCGCAAGCGGGACAAGTTTCCGCTGATCGTCGAGCTGGAACCGCTGTACGCCTGCAATCTGAAGTGCGAGGGCTGCGGCAAGATCCAGCACCCGGCCGGAGTACTCAAGCAGCGCATGCCGGTGGCGCAGGCCGTGGGGGCGGTGCTCGAATCCGGTGCGCCAATGGTGTCCATCGCCGGCGGTGAGCCCCTGATGCACCCACACATCGACGAGATCGTGCGGCAGCTGGTGGCCAGGAAGAAGTACGTCTTCCTGTGCACCAACGCCATGCTGCTGCGCAAGAAGATGGACAAATTCAAGCCCTCACCGTTCTTCGCGTTCGCCGTGCACATCGACGGTCTGCGCGAGCGGCACGACGAGTCCGTGGCGAAGGAGGGTGTGTTCGACGAGGCCGTGGCGGCCATAAAGGAGGCGAAGAAGCGCGGCTTCCGGGTCACCACCAACTCGACCTTCTTCAACACCGACACCCCGCAGACCATCATCGAGGTGCTCAACTTCCTCAACGACGACCTGAAGGTCGACGAGATGATGATCTCGCCCGCGTACGCCTACGAGAAGGCACCCGACCAGGAGCACTTCCTCGGCGTCGAGCAGACCCGCGAGCTGTTCAAGAAGGCCTTCGCGGGCGGTAACCGGCTGCGCTGGCGGCTCAACCACTCGCCCCTGTTCCTCGACTTCCTCGAGGGCAAGGTCGACTTCCCGTGCACGGCGTGGGCGATCCCCAACTACTCGCTGTTCGGCTGGCAGAAGCCCTGCTATCTGATGAGCGACGGGTACGTCACCACGTACAAGCAACTCATCGAGGACACCGACTGGGACGCCTACGGCCGGGGCAAGGACCCGCGCTGCGCCAACTGCATGGCGCACTGCGGCTACGAGCCGACCGCCGTCATGGCCACCATGGGCTCCCTCAAGGAGTCGTTGCGGGCCGCCCGTGAGACCGTCTCCGGAAACCGCGGGTGACGCCATGACCGCAGTTTCCCTGGGGGTCCCCGAGCTGCCGGTCCGGCCGATCGCCGAGCGCCGGAAGAGCCGGCAGATCCAGGTCGGGACCGTGGCCGTGGGCGGAGACGCACCCGTCTCGGTGCAGTCGATGACGACGACGCGTACGGCGGACATCGGTGCCACGCTGCAGCAGATCGCCGAGCTGACGGCGTCGGGCTGTCAGATCGTCCGGGTGGCCTGTCCGACGCAGGACGACGCGGACGCGCTGCCGGTGATTGCCCGGAAGTCGCAGATCCCGGTGATCGCGGACATCCACTTCCAGCCGAAGTACGTGTTCGCGGCGATCGAGGCGGGCTGTGCGGCGGTGCGGGTGAATCCCGGCAACATCAAGCAGTTCGACGACAAGGTGAAGGAGATCGCGCGGGCCGCGAAGGATCACGGCACGCCGATCCGGATCGGGGTGAACGCGGGCTCGCTGGATCGGCGGCTGCTGCAGAAGTACGGCAGGGCCACCCCGGAGGCGCTGGTGGAGTCCGCTCTGTGGGAGGCCTCGCTGTTCGAGGAGCACGACTTCCGGGACATCAAGATCTCGGTGAAGCACAACGACCCGGTGGTGATGGTCAACGCCTACCGGCAGCTGGCCGCCGCCTGCGACTATCCGCTGCACCTGGGGGTGACGGAGGCCGGTCCCGCCTTCCAGGGCACCATCAAGTCGGCGGTGGCCTTCGGGGCGCTGCTCTCCGAGGGCATCGGGGACACCATCCGGGTGTCCCTGTCGGCGCCGCCCGCGGAGGAGGTCAAGGTCGGCAACCAGATCCTGGAGTCGCTGAACCTGCGGCAGCGCGGTCTGGAGATCGTGTCCTGCCCGTCCTGTGGCCGGGCCCAGGTGGACGTCTACAGGCTGGCCGAGGAGGTCACGGCCGGTCTGGAGGGGATGGAGGTGCCGCTGCGGGTCGCGGTGATGGGCTGCGTGGTGAACGGGCCGGGCGAGGCGCGGGAGGCGGACCTGGGGGTCGCCTCCGGCAACGGCAAGGGACAGATCTTCGTGAAGGGCGAGGTCATCAAGACGGTGCCCGAGTCGAAGATCGTGGAGACCCTGATCGACGAGGCGATGAAGATCGCCGAACAGATGGAAGCGGACGGCGTCGCGTCGGGGGAACCGGCCGTCACCGTGAGTTGAACAGCACGGACCGAGAGGGGGCCCTAGCGTGACGATTCTGGAAACCATCCGGGGACCACGCGACCTGAAGGCGCTGTCCGAGGCGGAGATCAACCAACTGGCGGACGAGATCCGGGAGTTCCTGGTGCACGCGGTCGCCCGCACCGGCGGTCATCTCGGGCCCAATCTGGGGGTGGTGGAACTTTCCATCGCCCTCCACCGGGTCTTCGAGTCACCCGTCGACCGCATCCTGTGGGACACCGGACACCAGAGCTACGTACACAAGCTGCTGACAGGACGTCAGGACTTCTCCAAGCTGCGCGGCAAGGGCGGTCTCTCCGGCTACCCGTCACGCGAGGAGTCCGAGCACGACATCATCGAGAACAGCCACGCGTCCACCGCGCTCGGCTGGGCCGACGGGCTCGCCAAGGCCCGCCAGGTGCAAGGGGAGAAGGGCCATGTCGTCGCCGTCATCGGGGACGGCGCGCTCACCGGCGGCATGGCGTGGGAGGCGCTGAACAACATCGCCGCCGCCAAGGACCGGCCGCTGATCATCGTCGTCAACGACAACGAGCGCTCGTACTCGCCGACCATAGGCGGACTCGCCAACCATCTCGCGACGCTGCGGACCACCGACAGCTACGAGAAGGTGCTGGCCTGGGGCAAGGACGTACTGCTGAGCACGCCCATCATCGGGAACACGGTCTACGAGTCGCTGCACGGCGCGAAGAAGGGCTTCAAGGACGCGTTCGCGCCACAGGGCATGTTCGAGGACCTGGGACTGAAGTACGTGGGTCCCATCGACGGGCACGACGTCGGGGCCGTCGAGTCAGCGCTGCGGCGCGCGAAGCGGTTCCACGGGCCGGTCCTCATCCACTGCCTCACCGAGAAGGGGCGCGGTTACGAACCCGCGCTCGCCCACGAGGAGGACCACTTCCACACGGTCGGCGTGATGGACCCGCTCACCTGCGAGCCGCTCTCGCCCTCCAACGGGCCTGCCTGGACCTCGGTGTTCGGCGACGAGATCGTACGGATCGGGGAGGAGCGCGAGGACGTCGTGGCGATCACGGCGGCCATGCTGCACCCGGTGGGCCTGGCGAAGTTCGCGGAGCGGTTCCCCGACCGGGTGTGGGACGTCGGCATCGCCGAGCAGCACGCCACGGTGTCCGCGGCCGGGCTCGCGACGGGCGGACTGCATCCGGTCGTCGCGGTGTACGCGACCTTCCTGAACCGTGCCTTCGACCAGCTTCTGATGGATGTCGCGCTGCATCGCTGCGGAGTGACCTTTGTGCTCGACCGGGCCGGAGTCACGGGAGTTGACGGGCCGTCACACAACGGCATGTGGGACATGTCCATCCTGCAGGTCGTGCCGGGGCTGAGGATCGCCGCACCGCGTGACGCCGACCAACTGCGGGCCCAGCTGCGGGAGGCGGTGGCCGTGGATGACGCGCCGACGCTGATCCGCTTCCCCAAGGAGTCGGTGGGACCCTCGATCGAGGCGGTCGACCGGGTGGGCGGCCTGGACGTACTGCACCGGGGCGACCGGCCCGAAGTGCTCCTGGTCGCCGTCGGTGTGATGGCGCCGGTGTGCCTCCAGGCGGCCGAGCTGCTGGCAGCCAGGGGCGTCAACTGCACGGTGGTCGACCCGCGTTGGGTCAAGCCCGTCGATCCCGCGCTGCCTCCGCTCGCCGCCGAGCACCGCCTGGTCGCCGTCGTCGAGGACAACAGCCGGGCCGGCGGCGTGGGCGCGGCGGTCGCTCTCGCGCTCGGCGATGCCGAAGTCGACGTGCCCGTACGGCGGTTCGGGATTCCGGAGCAGTTCCTCGCGCACGCCAAGCGCGGGGAGGTGCTGGCCGACATCGGTCTCACACCGGTCGAGATCGCGGGACGGATCAGCGCGGGTCTGGCGACCCAGGAGGCGAGCCTGGCCGTCACGGAGGCCGAACTCGCCGCCAAGGAGCACATGTCCAAGGAGAAACAGGAATGACCGCGGAGCCCTTTTCGCAGTCCGGGGACTTCGACCTCGGCAAACTACTCGCCGGGCGGGCAGGTGAACGCTACGAGCTGCACGCCCGGCACCTCAATCACCAACTTCCGCGCATGCTGCACACCATCGGCTTCGACAGGTACTACGAGCGGGCCGAGGGCGCGTACTTCTGGGACGCGGAGGGCAACGACTACCTGGACATGCTCGCCGGGTTCGGGGTGATAGGCCTGGGGCGTCATCACCCCGTCGTCCGTAAGGCGCTGCACGACGTCCTCGACGCCTCGCTCGCCGACCTCACCCGCTTCGACTGCCAGCCCCTGCCGGGACTCCTCGCCGAGCAACTCCTCATCCACAGCCCGCACTTGGACCGGGTGTTCTTCGGCAACAGCGGTACGGAGGCTGTCGAGACGGCGTTGAAGTTCGCCCGGTACGCGACCGGGAAGCCACGCGTTCTCTATTGCACGCACGCCTTCCACGGGCTGACCACCGGCTCGCTGTCCGTGAACGGCGAGTCCGGTTTCCGCGACGGCTTCGCACCGCTGCTGCCCGACACCGCGGTGCCGCTCGGTGATCTGGACGTACTGGAAAGGGAGTTGAAGAGGGGCGACGTCGCCGCGCTGATCGTCGAACCGATCCAGGGCAAGGGCGTGCACGAGTCGCCGCCCGGATATCTGCGCGCCGCCCAGGAGCTGCTGCACCGGCACAAGGCGCTGCTCATCGCGGACGAGGTGCAGACGGGGCTTGGCCGGACCGGCGACTTCTACGCCTACCAGCACGAGGGCGGCGTCGAGCCGGACCTGGTGTGTGTGGCGAAGGCGCTGTCCGGCGGCTATGTGCCCGTGGGTGCGACCCTCGGCAAGGACTGGATCTTCAAGAAGGTCTACTCGTCGATGGACCGCGTCCTCGTGCACTCCGCGAGCTTCGGCGCCAACGCACAGGCCATGGCCGCCGGGCTCGCCGTGCTCTCGGTGATGGAGAACGAGGATGTCGTCGCGAACGCCCGTGCCATGGGAGAGGAGTTGAAGTCCCGGCTCGCCGCGCTCGTGGACAATTACGAGCTGCTCAGTGAGGTACGCGGCCGGGGGCTGATGATCGGCATCGAGTTCGGCAGGCCCAAGTCGCTGAAGCTGCGCAGCCGTTGGACCATGCTGCAGGCGGCACGCAAGGGACTGTTCGCGCAGATGGTGGTCGTACCGCTGCTCCAGCGGCATCGGATCCTCACGCAGGTCTCGGGCGATCACCTGGAGGTGATAAAGCTGATTCCTCCGCTGATCATCGGCGAACGGGACGTGGACCGGTTCGTGGACGCCTTCACCGACGTGATGGACGACGCCCACAACGGCGGTGGGCTGATGTGGGACTTCGGCAAGACACTCGTGAAGCAGGCGGTGGCCAACAGGTAGGGGGCCGGTGGGCGGTCAGTCGAGGAAACGCTCCCGCAGCCGCTCCCGCGTCTTCGGGGTCACGCGAAGGCCCTGCTCCAGGTAGGTGTCGACGCCGCCCCAGGTCTCCTCGATCGTGTCGAACGCCGCCGTCAGGTACTCGGCGCGTGCGTCGAAGAGGGGGCTGAGCAGCTCCATCACCTCGGGGGAGTACGCCGAGGACGCGGAGCTGCTGCGCCGCACCTTGTAGCGGCGGTGGGGGGCGTTCGACTTCAGGTAGTCCGCCACGATGGCCTCGCGCTCGACGCCGAGGGCGAGGAGCGTGACGGCTATGGACAGGCCCGCGCGGTCCTTGCCCGCCGCGCAGTGCATGAGTGCAGGCACGCTGTCCTCAGCTATCGCGTGCAGCACTCGCGAGTGCTCGGGAGTGCGCTCCTTGATGATCGATCGGTAAGACACGATCATCCGGTTCGCCGCCTTGCCGTCCGCGAGGATCGAGCGCAGCTGGTCCAGATCGCCGTCGCGGACCATCGTCCAGAACTCGGCGCCATGTGCCGGATCGGTCAGCGGCAGGTTCACATTCCGCACGCCCGGCAGCTCGACGTCCTCCCCCTCCAGCTTCTTGTCCGCCTCGTTGCGGAAGTCGAAGATCGTGTGCAGGCCCAGCGAGGCGAGGAACGCGGCGTCCTCCTCGGTCGCGTGCGCGAGATGGCCGCTGCGGAACAGCAGTCCGGGCGCCACGCGTCGGCCGTCCTCGGTCGGCAGGCCGCCCACATCGCGGAAGTTGCGCACTCCGGTCAGCTCGGGCTCGGTCGACGGGACCTGCTGCGTCACGGGGGCTCCTCCCAGTCGGCGGCCGACGCTGTTGTCGGCGGGGCGCGCTCTCGACGATACGACATGCGTTCGTGGGCCAATCAGTTGTCCACAGGCGGTGCCGGTCGGTTGTCCACAGGCGGTGCCGGCGAGGCGCCGGCGCCTGCGATGATGTTGTGCTTGAGCGAGCTTGTTCGGATCTGTGAGGACTTGATGGTGGAGATCGGCAAAGACGGTCGTACGTGGTTGCTTTCGGGGCCCACGAGCAGTTATGCCCTGCGGCTCACGGACGAGGACGAGCTGCTGCATCTGCACTGGGGCCCACGCATCGCGCTCGCGGATGCCGAGGCGCTGGCCGCCCGTCCCGGGCCGGAGTACCGGGGCTTCGAGTCCCCGCTCGACGGGCACGAGGAGTACCCGGTCGAGGGCGGCCCCCGTTTCGTACGGCCGGCGCTGTCCGTGCGTACGGACGAGCGACGCGGCACGGAGTGGCGCTTCGAGGCGTACGAAGTGGATGAATCCGATGGATCGGATGGGGTCGAACTGCGGCTGCAGTTCTCCGACTCCGGGCTCGGCATCACGCTGCACTACCGGATGCGCTCCGCCACCGACGTCGTCGAGCGCTGGGTGACCCTCGCCAACGAAGGGCCCGCCCTGGAGGTCCTGCGCGCCGACTCGGCGACCTGGACACTGCCGGAGCGCGAGGGCTGGCGGCTGTCGCAGACGCACGGGCGCTGGGCGGCCGAGTCCCAGCTCGTACGAACGGACCTCACCTACGGTGAGCAGGTCATCGGCAGCCGGCGCGGGCACACCGGGCATCAGCATCTGCCGTGGGTCGCGCTGGACGTCGAGGGTGCGGCGACCGAGGAGCACGGCGAGGTGTACGGGTGCGCACTCGCGTGGTCCGGTTCGTGGCGGATCGCCGTGGCCCAACTCCCGGACGCGCGCGTGCAGATCACCGGTGGCGCTGGGTACGACGACTCCGGGCTGGTGCGGCTGGAGCCGGGGGAGAGCTTTGTCACGCCGGTCTTCGCGGGGCTGTGGAGCGATGGCGGCTTCGGCGGGGCGAGCCGGGCCTGGCATGCGTACCAGCGGGCGTATGTGATCCCGGACGCGGACCAGGACCGGCCGGTGCTCTACAACTCCTGGGAGGCCACGGAGTTCGACATCTCGGAGGAGCAGCAGCGGGCGCTCGCGCGGCGGGCGGCGGCGATGGGCGTGGAGCTGTTCGTGGTCGACGACGGCTGGTTCGGAAAGCGGACCAGCGACCGGGCCGGGCTCGGGGACTGGACGCCCAACCCCGACCGCTTCCCGGCTGGCCTCAAGCCCCTGGCGGACGACGTGCACGCCCTGGGCATGCAGTTCGGGATCTGGGTCGAGCCGGAAATGGTCAATGCGGACAGTGAGTTGTATCGAGCGCATCCTGACTGGATTCAGTATCAACCAGGACGAAAGCGTACGGAGCTTCGCAATCAGCTCGTACTGAACCTTGCGCGCGACGACGTCCAGGAATACCTGTGGGAGCAGCTTCACGGGCTGCTCTCCAGCGCTCCGATCGACTATGTGAAGTGGGACTTCAACCGCTGCTTCACGGACGCCGGCTGGCCCGGAGAGGCGTATCCGCAGCGGCTGTGGGTCGACCATGTGCACGCCCTGTACGGCCTGTTGGACCGGCTGCGGGCCGCGCACCCCGGTGTCGCCTTCGAGTCCTGCTCGGGCGGTGGCGGCCGGATCGACCTCGGTGTCATGGCGCGTACGGACCAGGTGTGGACCTCGGACAACACCGATCCGCTCGACCGGCTCGCCATCCAGCACGGCTTCAGCCAGATCCACCCGGCGCGGGCCATGGCCGCCTGGGTCACCGACAGCCCGAACAAGCAGCTCAATGGACGCGTGAGTTCGCTGCGCTTCCGCTTTGTGAGCTCCATGGCCGGAGTGCTCGGGGTCGGTGGCGACCTAACCGAGTGGAGTGACGAGGAGCTCGCCGAGGCGCGGGACTGGGTGGCGCTCTACAAGCAGATCCGGCCCGTCGTGCAGCGCGGCGACCTCTACCGGCTGCGGGCGCCGGAGGGCGGACTGAGCGCCGTGCAGTACGTCCATGAGGACCAGGCCGTCGTCCTTGCCTGGCTCCAGGCTCAGCATTACGGCGAGCCCGTAGCGCCCGTACGACTGCGGGGACTCGATCCGGCGGAAACGTACGAATGCCCCGAAACGGGCGAAGTGTACAGAGGTGCCGTGTTGTTGCATCACGGACTGCGGACCGGCTTGCGCGGTGACCTGGATGCGGCAGTTTTCCGTCTGCGTCGCATCTGAGAGTTGTGTCCGTATTGGAGTGCCTTCATTCCAACTCGCTCTGGAATAGGCACTCCTGAATCAGTGATGCGTGAGCAGCGTCATATTCGTGACAGTGTGCTGTCGCCATGTTCATGTAATTCAAGTGTGTTTACAGGGGATTTCAGGAAGGCGGAAGACCGGTGATTCACGGAGGGTGACGGCGATTTCGGTCAAGGATCAAGAGAACGGGGCACATAGGCAACCCAAAGCTTGTCCCTGTGCGTCTTGGTCGCTTACGTTCGCCACCAATCCGGACGGACGCCTAATCCTGCCGCCGCCCGGAATCCGCACACCGATCCGTACACGGCAGGAGCGGGGGACCCACAGGTACAGCGCCTGTTCTGGTCTCCGGAACAGGCTTGGGGTAAAGCCGCGCGAAAGCGCGGCCGGGCATCTCCAGCTCGCACCCGACAGCTCACCTCGTAGGCGCCGGAGAGGAATTCGTCATGCCCGCGAAGGGTAAGCACCGCCGCCCGAAGTCCGCGCGTTTCACCCGCTCGATCGCCGTTGCCTCAACCGGTGGCGCCGCGCTCGCACTTCCGCTGCTGGGAGCGGCCGGCGCACATGCCGCTACTCCGCAGAGCGCGCCCGCGTCTGTTTCCAACAAGGCCGAATCCGTTTCCCAGAAGGCTGTTGAGTCCGCTCCTGTCGCCGCTCAGAAGAAGACCGCGACCAGGACGTACGAAGTGAGGGCGGGCGATTCTCTCTCGAGGATCGCCCGCGAACAGAATGTCAGCGGTGGCTGGAAAAAGCTCTACGAGGACAACCGCCAGGCCGTCGGCAGTGAACCGGGGCTCATTCACCCGGGCCTGAAGCTGACGATCGGCAAGAAGGCCGCCGCGCCTTCCGGTGGCAGCGAGGCCAAGGCGCCGAAGGCGGCCGAGGCTCCCAAGGCGGCCGAGGCTCCCCAGGTGTCCGCGAAGAAGGCCCCGACCGCCAAGGCGGCCGAGGCGCCCAGCAGTTCGAGCGGCTTCACCATGCCGGTCGAGGGTGCGACCGTCAGCACCCCGTACAAGATGTCGGGCAGCATGTGGTCCAGTGGCTACCACACCGGTGTCGACTTCGCGGCCGCGACCGGCACTTCGCTCAAGGCCGTGGGCGCGGGCACGGTTGTCTCCGCCGGCTGGGGTGGCGCGTACGGCAACCAGGTCGTCATCCAGCTCAGTGACGGCCAATACGCCCAGTACGCCCACCTTTCGTCCCTTTCCGTCTCGGCTGGGCAGTCCGTGACCGCGGGTCAGGAGATCGGCCTCTCCGGCGCGACCGGCAACGTCACCGGCCCGCATCTGCACTTCGAGATCCGCACCACGCCGGACTACGGCTCGGACGTGGACCCGCTGGCGTTCCTGCGCTCGCACGGCGTCTCCGTCTGACGCCACCCGCGCACCGCCGCGAGCGGATCGCGTTTCCTTCTCACGCCGAAGGCCGGACCCCTGATCCCCGGGTCCGGCCTTCGGCTTGTCCGCAGGGGTCGACAGCGGCAGCGGCCAGGCGTCAAAGTGATCTGCGGCAAGCGCTTTCTACAGACCCGCGCGAGACCCGCTCGCCCCGTCGTACGCCAGTCAAGGAGACGCTTCATGACGACCCGCAGAGCCTTCGGAGCCCTGGCCGCCGGTGCCGCACTCGCGGCCCTCGCCCCCGCGCACACCGCGAGCGCGTCGGCGGATCACCGCCGAGGACGGCTCATCGCCCGCGACGGCTTCCGGCACGGACTGGGGCAGTGGGCAACGGAGTTGCAGGACGGTGGCAGTGTCACCGCTTCCCGTGGCGTCATGGAGATCGATGTGCCGAGCGGCGCCACGGTCTGGTTCAAGCGGAAGCTCGCGGGACCGTATGTCATCGAGTACACCGCCACACCTGTCTCCGCTGGCGGTGTCAACGACCGGGTGTCGGACCTCAACAACTTCTGGAACGCGGTCGACGTCCGCTCCCCGGACGACCTCTTCGCCACCGAACGCGGCGGCGCCCTCGACGAGTACGACTACCTCAAAACGTACTACTCGGGCTACGGCGCCAACTACAACACGACCACGCGGCTGCGCCGTTACGTCGGCCAGGCGGGCGTCCGGCCGCTGATCTACGACTACACGGAGCCCCTGCTGGTGGTGAACCGGCCCCACCGCGTCCGGATCGTCTCGCACGGCTCGACCGTCCAGTGGTGGAACAACGGGCGGCTCGTCTTCGACTACGCCGACCCGGAGCCGTACACGAGCGGGCACTTCGCGTTCCGGACCGTGTGGAGCCATTTCCGGATCACGGACTTCCGGGTGTGGGCGCTGCGTATTCCGAGTTGACCGAGACTTGACGCGTGGCTTATCTCACCGCCCGTCAACCCTTTCCTACGGTCGCGTAGCTCACACCGAAAGGTGAATCATGGGCCGACGTGGCAAACGATTCGAAGAATGACAGCAGATCAGTGATCGGGTCGTACGTGGCGGTGGGGGACAGCTTCACCGAAGGCGTTGGCGACCCCGGCCCCGACGGGGCGCTCGTCGGCTGGGCCGACCGGTTCGCGGTGCTGCTCGCCGACCGGCGGCCCGAGGGCGACTTCGACTACACCAACCTCGCCGTACGCGGGAAGCTGCTCGACCAGATCGTCGAGGACCAGCTTTCGCAGGCCAAGGAGCTGGCGCCGGACCTGGTTTCCTTCTGCGCGGGCGGCAACGACATCCTGCGGCCCGGCACCGATCCCGACGAGGTCGCCTCGCGCTTTGAGCGTGCCATCGCCGAACTCACGTCGGCAGTCGGCACGGTGCTCGTGACCACCGGCTTCGACACCCGTGATATGCCCGTGCTCAAGCACTTGCGCGGCAAGATCGCCACATACAACGGGCATGTGCGGGCGGTCGCCGACCGGTACGGGTGTCCCGTACTGGACCTGTGGTCGCTGAAGACCATCCAGGACCGGCGTGCCTGGGACGACGACCGACTGCATCTGTCGCCGGAGGGGCACACCAGGGTTGCACTCCGCGCCGGGCAGGTTCTCGGGCTGTCGGTGCCCGCCGATCCGGAGCAGCCGTGGCCGCCGTTGCCGCCGCGCGGGACACTTGAGGTACGGCGCGATGACATTCACTGGGCGCGGGAGTATCTGGTGCCTTGGATCGGGCGGCGGCTTCGGGGGGAGTCGTCTGGGGATCGGGTGGTGGCGAAGGGGAGTTTGTCGCCGGACGACATCAAGATGCGGATGCGCTCCGCTGTTTGAAGGTTGACTACGGGGTGGTGCGTTGGGGTTCATTGTCGGCTGCGGGTTCGCTCCGCTGGGTGAAGCGGGGCGACTGCACTGCGCGGTCGGGTGCGGGTGCTCTGTGGCTGGTCGCGTAGTTCCCCGCGGGTGCCTCCGGCGGGTGCGGGTGCGTGGTGGTTGCTCGCGCCGTTCCCCGCGCCCCTTAGGTGCGTGGTGGGTCGGGGCCGTGGGCCGGTGCGTCAGCCCGTCGCAGGCCGGGCATACGGCCCTGGCCTGGTACAGGGTCCTGGTTTCCTGAGACCGAACCTAAGCGACGGGCATACGACGCACCGGCCCACGGCCCCTCCCGCCGGGGGGAGAGTGCGGGCGCGTTGGGGTGCGGGCTTGTTCGGGGCCCGGGCTTTTCCGGGGCGCGTGGAGGCGCAGGCCTTTGCTTTTAGGGGCGCGGGGGTGTCAACGCCTCGTGGTTCAGGCCAAGTTCGTGGGCCAGGGCCTCGTCTGCCCACTTTTGGGTGCGGGCGCGGGATACCGCACCCTCATACGCCGTCATCTGGACGGCCAGGCCGTCCAGGAGCGCGGTGAGGCGTAGGGCCGTGTCCATGGGGGCTGGGCAGTGGAACTCGCCGGCGGCCACGCCCTCCGTGATGACCTCGGCCAGCGCGGCCTTCCACTGGCGATCGAGGTCGCGTGTGACGTCCCGCAGTGCGGGGTCGCGCAGAGCTGCTGACCAGCCTTCGATCCACAGGCGCCAGCCCTTGGCCTGTCCTGTCGGTGCGTACCAGCGGACGGCCGCTCGCAGTCGGCGCAGCGCCGTTGTGCGGCGGGCGAGGAGCTTGCGCAAGTGGGCCAGGTCGCCGTCGGCCGCGTATGTGAACGCGGCGGCGACCAGCTTTTCCTTCGTCGAGAAGTGATACAGCACCAGTGCGTTGCTCACCCCGAGCGCGGCGGCCACGTCGGCGATCCGTACCGCCGCCACACCCCGCGCCTCGATCTGTTCGACGGCGGCCCGCAGCAACTCCTCCCGCCGCTCCTGAACGCTCAACCGAACCCTGGCCACGCCCGCAACCCTACACACGGGGTCGGACAGGCATACGGCGTCACCGATACCACCCGAACCGTTCGGAAATCACCGGCAGTCGGTCCGCGACGATCGCGTGCGCGGCCGCCCGTGGTGTCGTGCCGTCGGCCTCCGCGCGCGTGAGCATCTGATCGACAAGGGACCGCATGGAGCGTCGCGTGTACGCGAACGCCTCGTCGGCGTCGGCCCCGATGTCGCCGAACAGCGTCCACCACCACCAGGCGTTGGTCCCGGAGTTGACGACGACGTCCGGCAGGACGGTGACACCGCGCGCGGAGAGCAGTTCCTCCGCCTCGGGCAGTACGGGCATGTTCGCGGCCTCGACGATCCAACGAGCCGTGATCCGCGCCTGGTTGACGGTGTCGATCGCGTACGAGACCGCCGCCGGCACCAGCACCTCGGCCTCGGCGGACAGCCAGGCGTCGCCCGGGAGTTCGAGGTCGGCCGGGCGAAGTGCCGCCGAGCGGTCGACCGTTCCGTACGCGTCACGGGCGGCCAGCAGCGCCTCGACGTCGAGTCCCGCCGGGTTGGCGATCGTGCCCTTCACGTCGGCGACCGCCACGATCGTGAGTCCCGCGCGCGTGAGGAACCGTGCCGTGGCCCCACCCATGGTGCCCAGACCCTGCACGGCCACCCTTGTCCCCGCGTACGGCTGTTTGCTGCGGTCCAGCGCCGCGAGGACGGACTCGGCCACCCCGCAGCCGCCGGCCAGTTCGTCGAGCCCGATGCCGTCCACCTCGACGGCGAAGGCGTCCGCCAGCCGCCGCCGAGCCGTCGCCTCGTCGTCGAGCAGCGGGTACACGGCCTGGATGGACGAGACAAGTCCCGCCTCGGCGGCGGCCCGGTCGACGACATCCTGGGTGAGGCCGAGGTCCTCGCCGGTAGTCCAGAAGTTCTCGATGTACGGGCGCATGGCGCACAGATAGCGCACGAGAATCCCGTACGCACCGGGGTCCTGGGGATCGCAGTCGATGCCGCCCTTCGCGCCGCCCAGTGGGATGTAGCGGCCCTCGGGGTTGTAGTGCAACGCCTCCTTCATGGTCATGCCACGCGCGAGGCCGGTGACCTCGTCCAACGTGCAGCCCGCCCGCATCCGCAGCCCGCCGCTGGAGACTCCGCGCACCAGTCGGTCCACGACCAGGTGCCCCTGGCGGCCGGTGACGTGGTCGGTCCAGGTGAGCGTCATCAAGGGACTGCTGTCCAGGGCGGTCATGGGGGTCTCCTCGGGAACGGGGAATCGGGAGCCGGGAACAGGCAGCGGAGTCGGAGCGTTTGAGCAGCGTGGGACCGGGTGCCCAGAGTGGGCCCGGTGCCGGTCGGGGCCTGTCGTTGCTGAATAACCAGTCAGTATCGAAAGGGTTGTGCGGCTCTGTCAACGTGCTGAATGGATCTTCAGTACAGGCCGACGTCGTACGTGGTGGATCTCGCCGTGCCCGGCGCGGACACCGCCCTGTCATACGCCCGACCCGGCGCTGTCAGAGGCGGCGACCATAATGGAATGTCAGACCGACTCCACCTGGAGGTGCCGTGACCGGTTTCCGTCCCCTGAGCTCCGGGCTCCGTGCTCTGCGGCCCGCCGCCTTCGGCGCGGATCCGAGCGGTGAGCGCATGGAGCGCATCCGCAGATCGCCGAACTTCGCGGACGGCGTCTTCCGGAATCCGGAGGGTGCCCCCCGGCCCGACGGTGCCATGCGCGAGTTCGCGCAGGCCTTCTTCCGCAAGGAAGAGCGCGTGCGCCGCGCCCCGGCGGGCACGGTGCCGGTGCACGCCACGACCCTCGCCGACCTCGCCAGGCCCCCGGCCCACGGACTGCGCCTGACGTGGATGGGGCACTCCAGCGTGCTCGCCGAGATCGACGGCCACCGGGTGCTCTTCGACCCCGTCTGGGGCGAGCGCTGCTCCCCGTTCGCCTTCGCCGGGCCCAAGCGGCTGCACCCCGTGCCCCTGCCGCTGGCCGCGCTCGGCCCGGTCGACGTGGTCGTCATCTCGCACGATCACTACGACCACCTCGACCTGCCCACCATCAAGGCCCTGGCCGATACGGACACGGTGTTCGCGGTGCCCCTCGGCGTCGGCGCCCACCTGGAGCACTGGGGCGTCTCCCCGGACCGGCTGCGCGAGCTGGACTGGAACGAGACGACGAAGGTCGGCGGTATCTCCCTGACCGCCACGCCCGCCCGCCACTTCTGCGGGCGCGGCCTGCGCAACACCCAGCACACCCTCTGGGCCTCGTGGGCCGTCGCGGGTGATGAGTACCGGATCTATCACAGCGGTGACACCGGGTACTTCGCCGGATTCAAGGACATCGGCGCCGAGCACGGTCCCTTCGACGCCACGATGATCCAGATCGGTGCTTATTCCGAGTTCTGGCCTGATATCCACATGACGCCCGAGGAGGGCATGCGCGCCCACCTGGACCTTCAGGGCGAGAAGCCCAGCGGTGTGATGTTGCCGATCCACTGGGCGACCTTCAACCTGGCGACGCACCCCTGGGCCGAGCCGGGCGAGGGGACGATCACCGCCGCCCGCGCGGCCGGTGCGCGGATCGCGCTGCCCCGCCCCGGCGAGCCCTTCGAGCCCACGGCCGAGACCGTGCCGTCCGAGCCCTGGTGGCGCGGCGTGGCCCTCACACCGGTCGGCGGCTGGCCCGTCGTCGAGAAGTCGGCCGACAAGGCGGTCGCCGATACGCCGGGTGACACCGCGGAGGACACCGGAGAGCCGGAAACCGTCCCGGCCGGGTGATCGGGACATAAGCGAGGACGGTCGGCGAGGGCCGAGGGGCAATGTGCTCCTCGGCCCTCGCCTTTTTGTGCTGACCGTTTCTGACCAGGTCTGATCGATCCGATCGCGCACGGGAATGCACGTACGAGGGGCTTATCGGTCTGTCGTACGAACGCTCATACCAGAGCGGGACGATGCCCGCCGGACTTTGTCAACTGCCCACCGAGTGTGATGCGCTGGCGACTACTGTGAGTGGCCGCCGGGCGACGCAGGGCCGGATTTTCGGCGTGCGCGAACGGCACCGCGATGGCGCATGCCCGACTCGCAGATCCGCGGGAGCCGCAACGGCCCCGACATATCCAGTACGAGGACGTCGATGTCTCACCTTCGCGCACCGGCCGCACGCGCAGACCGCCGCGAGGGCGGGCGCCACGGGCGACCGGTCGCCCGCACCGCCCCCTCACTGCCCGAGACCCATATACGGCCCCAGCTCCTGCGTCTCGCGGTCCTGCCACCCATCGCGGTGGCCCTCAGCGCCAGCGCCGCCGTGCTGTTCACCGTCCGCTCGACCATGGCCAGGCCCAGTCTCACCCTGTGGATCGTCCTCGGCGGAGCCGTCGCGGTCGCCCTCGCGGGCATCGTGATCGCCGCCGTGGCCGCCAATCGTGCGGCCAGGTCCGTACGCGAGCGGGTCGGTACGCTGCGCAGTGCCAGCGCCCGTGATCAGGCCGAACTGCGCGGCCTGGTCGAGGCCCTGCGACGCGGCGACGGGCCGCCCGCGCGGCGGAAGCGCGGTGAACTGGCCCCGGACGCCGACGAGTTCGACCTGCTCGCCGACGACCTCGCGCGCGCTCACGACGGCGCCTTCAGCGCGGTCGTCCAGGCCTCCCAGCTGTCCAGCCAGGCGGGCAGCGAACAGAAGGTGGAGGTCTTCGTCAATCTGGCCCGGCGACTTCAGTCCCTCGTGCAGCGCGAGATCTCGGTCCTGGACGAGCTGGAGAACGAGATCGAGGACCCGGACCTGCTCAAGGGTCTCTTCCACGTCGACCACCTCGCCACCCGCATCCGCCGCCACGCCGAGAACCTCGCCGTGCTCGGCGGCGCCGTCTCCCGCCGTCAGTGGAGCAAACCGGTCTCCATGACCGAGGTGCTGCGCTCCGCCATCGCCGAGGTCGAGCAGTACTCGCGGGTCAAGCTCGTGCCGCCGATCGAAGGCACCGTGCGCGGTCACGCCGTCGCCGACGTGATCCATCTGCTGGCCGAACTCGTCGAGAACGCCACGGTGTTCTCGGCCCCGCAGACGCAGGTCCTGCTGCGCGCCAACCTCGTCACCTCGGGGCTCGCCGTCGAGGTCGAGGACCGCGGACTCGGCATGCCGCCGGCCGAACAGAACAAGATGAACACCCTGCTCACCGACCCGGACCAGGTGAACGTCGCGAGCCTGCTGCAGGACGGCCGCATCGGGCTGTTCGTGGTCTCGCAGCTCGCGCGTCGGCACGGCATCGCGGTCCGGCTGCAGACCAATATCTACGGCGGCATCCAGGCCGTACTCGTCATGCCGCAGGGGCTCCTCGGCGCGGAACCCGAGCAGTCGGGGGCGGGGCGTCCGCGGACGGTGGTGTCGGAGGCCGGTACGCCGGCCGATGGCGTTCCCGTGTACGGCACTTCGGTTCAGGGTGTTCCGGTACACGGGACGCCGGTGCAGGGGAAGCCCGGGCACGGGACGGCGGCTCCCGCCGGCGTTTCGGCTCATGGTGACGCGGTCCCGGGCACGCCCGTTCCGGCGCAGGGTGTCGCGTTGGGCGTCCCCGGCGACGTATCGCATGCACAGCGTCAAGAGACGACTGCGCGTCAGGAAACGACGGCGCACGGACACCGTGGCGAGAGGGCCGCGGCATCGCGGCAGCAGCGCGATGACGCGTCGGCCGGGACGACCGTGGTGAGCGGCGGCCGTTCGGTGCCGCTTCCTGTGCGCGGCGCCGAGGCGCGGCCCAATCCGGCGGAGGCGGTGCCCGGCATCCGCTCCGACGACCGGCGGATCGTGATCGAGAACATCGCGAAGACGCTCACCTCGCCGACGGCGCGGGGCGGTGCGGTGCGCGGCACCATGGGCAAGCCCCAACTGCCCAGACGGCGCGCCCAGGAGCACATCGTGCCCGAGCTGCGCGAAGGGCCCCTGCCCCGCCCGGAGTCCGAGTTCCTCGTCGGTCACGACCCCGGCCTGATGGCGGCCTTTCAGCGGGGCATCGGGCTCGCCGAGGCCCAGCAACGGGACGCGGCGCGCAGGGACGCCGCACCCGGGAGCACGCACGAATCACCCGAGGCGCACGCCGCGCGCGAGCCGGCGCCCGCGCCCACTCATGACTTCACCGCCCGACACGACGGAAGCACACCAGCCGGATGATCAACGCCACCCCCACTTCCACGTCCACCCACACCTCCGCTCCCACAGACGCACGTACTTCAAGGAGTCGATCCCCCATGGCGAGCGATGTGCCGACCGCCCATGTATCCGATCTCGACTGGCTGATGAGCGGCCTGGTGCAGCGCGTCCCACACACCAGGAGCGCGGTGCTGCTCTCCTGCGACGGCTTGGTGAAGTCGGTCCACGGCCTCGACCCCGACAGTGCCGACCACATGGCGGCCCTCGCCTCCGGGCTGTACTCCCTGGGACGCAGCGCGGGCGTCCGCTTCGGGGACGGTGGTGACGTACGCCAGGTCGTCGTCGAACTCGACTCCACCCTGCTGTTCGTGTCCACCGCGGGCTCCGGCACCTGTCTCGCCGTGCTCGCCGGACGCGAGGCCGACGCGGCCGTGCTCGGATACGAGATGGCGATGCTGGTCAAGAGCGTCCGCCCGTATCTGATGACCGCACCCAGGCAGTCCCCCGTCGGGCAGTCCCCCGCCGAGCCCTCGGCGATGAGGCCTTGAACGTGACCGCGGCCGGGGACGGGCCCTGGCTCGATGACGCGGCCGGACGCCTCGTACGGCCCTACACGGTCAGCAACGGCCGGACCCGGCCCAGTACCGCGCTCGATCTTCTGTCGCAGATGCGGGCCACCGGAGCCACCCCGCTCGGGTACCTCGGCCCCGAGCACAACCAGGCGCTCGAACTGTGCCGGGTGCCCGTCTCGGTCGCCGAGGTGGCCGCACATCTGAAGCTGCCGGCGGCGGTCACCAAGGTGCTGCTGGCCGACCTCGTCGACTGCGGGGCGCTGTCCACGAAGCCCCCGGCCTTCCCCCACAACCCCACTGACCGGTCCCTTCTGGAGGCAGTGCTCGATGGACTACGACGACAGCTCTGACCCCTTCCCCACCGCACTGAAGATCCTGGTGGCGGGAGGGTTCGGGGTAGGAAAGACCACCCTTGTCGGCGCGGTGAGCGAGATCGCGCCGCTGAGTACGGAGGAGTTACTCACCACGGTCAGCGCCTCGACCGACAACCTCGACGGCATCGAGAACAAGGTCGAGACGACCGTCGCGATGGACTTCGGGCGCATCACGCTCGATCCGGAACATGTGCTGTACCTGTTCGGTACGCCCGGACAGGAGCGGTTCTGGTTCATGTGGGACGAGCTCTGCGAGGGCGCGCTCGGCGCGGTCATCCTCGCCGACACCCGCCGCCTGGAGGAGTGTTTCGCCGCCGTCGACTTCTTCGAGCAGCGCGGCCTGGGATTCATCGTCGCCGTCAACGAGTTCGACGGCGCCCACCGCTACGACCCGGAGGAGGTGCGGGCGGCCATCGACCTCGACCCGGAGATCCCCATCGTGCGCTGCGACGCGCGGATCTCCAGCTCAGGGGTGCAGACCCTGCTGACCCTCGTCCGCCATCTGATCGCCCACGCGCCCACGCGCGCCCCCAGTTACGGAGCCCGCACATGAGGTACGACCCGCCGCGCCCGGCCGGTCGGCTGCTGCTCACCCCCGAGGACAAGGACGCCCCCGCCCGTACGCGGCGGCTACGCCGGCTCGGTCTGGGGGAGCGGGCCGAGCCGGCCTTCGACGCCTTCGCGGACCGGCTCGCGGAGATCGCCGCGGCGCCGTACGCGATGGTCAACTTCATCGACGAGAACGGGCAGTTCTTCGCGGGCCTGCACACTCCGGACAGCATGGGCACCGGCTGGGGCACGGGCTCGCGTGAGCGGTCGGCCGTGATCGCCGCCGCGGACGGTACGGAGTATCGCTTCGGTCGCCACATGGCCCGCGACCACGGCTTCTGCCCCCATGTGGTGGTCCGGGGGAAGGCGCTGGCCCTGGAGGACGTCCGCGACTATCCGCGGTTCGCCGGGAATCCGGTCGTCGACGAGATCGGCATCCGCTCCTATCTGGGCGCCCCGCTCATCGACCGCACGGGCTTCGTGCTCGGCACGGTGTGCGTCGAGGATGTCGAGCCGAGGCCCTGGGGGATGGCGGGCCTGGAGACCATCAAGGCGATGGCGGCGGAATTCGTCGAGCAGATCGAGTTGCGGGAGAGCGGCGGGTTCTGAGGGGCGTTCAGGCCTCGGGGGCCTTCAGTAGGAGGGGCCTTCAAACGGAAACGGTGTCCCCTTCGGGGAAAGTGATCCGGACTTCGTGCTCTTCCACCGCGCAGGACACCGACTCCCGCAGCACTTGGGGATGTACCGCGTCCCGCGTCAGCGCGAGCAGCGTGACGTACACACCGCGGCCTCCCGGACGACCGGCCGCACACCGCACGTACGGGGTCGCCGAATGCGGGCCCAGGGCGTTGGCCTCCACCGCGCGTGCGATGCCCGCGTCCTCGTCCCAGCCGTGCAGCGCGACGACCGCACTGGTCAGCCCGTCCGCGGTCCGTGCCAGCGCCCAGCCCGAGCCCCGCTCCGCCGTGGGCCGGGCCTCCGCGGCGACCGCGTAACCGCCCTCCCGCACCGCCACACCGGCCGGCGCCTGCACCCGGTGTACGCGGATCTCCCACGGGCCGCGCAGCACACTCGTCGTCTCGATCGGGAACTCGGCGTCGCTGCCCGGCAGTTGAGCGTGATAGCGGGAGGACGCCGTACGCCCGGAGCAGTGCAGCGGAAGAATCAGGCGTCGGCGGGAGGCGGTGCCGTCCGGGGCGAGGAGTGCGATGTGTCCGTCCACCGTGCGCTCCCAGGCATGCGCGCCCGCCTCGGGAGCGGTGGCCGAGGAGTACCCGAACTTCGCGTAGTGCGGGTCGTCCTCGGGGGCCCGGTCGGGGGAGTTGTGGTCGCTGCCGTGGTTGACGAGGCGGACGATGCCGTCGTGCTTTGTGCCGTGCAGCAACCAGCCGGGCGCCGGAAGCGCGGTGTACTGGTCCGACTCCTCGACGGGGAGCGGCAGTTCACGCTCCGTCCACACCGGGTGGTCCGCGGGCAGCAGCAGCCCGAGGAAACCTTTGCTCGCCCAGTACGGTGACGCGGGCCCCGAGTACGGCTGCGTCATCGGCAGGAACGTGCCGTACCAGCCGAGCGGCAGCAGTCCCCGTTCGTCGGGCACCCCGCGCTCCACGAAGTGGCTCACCGCGCCGGAGGCCAGCCGGCGCGTGAGCCCCGGCGCCAGCGGAGTGCAGCCCGCGAGGGCGCCCAGCCACACCGGGGCCGTGGTGGCGAAACGGTACGTCAGGGAGCGGCCCTGGAGCACCGGCGCGCCGTCCGCACCGAAGAACTGCGGGTAGACGGCCAGGAATTGGGCGAGCCGGTCGCGGTAGACCCGGCCGCGGCCACCGCCCTCGCCGCCCGTCATCCGAGACCACAGCAGCGGGTACAGGTGCATGGCCCAGCCGTTGTAGTAGTCGAAGGCGCGCCCCTCGCCGTCGCTGTACCAGCCGTCGCCGACGTACCAGTCCTCGATGCGGTCGAGCCCGGCGTCGATGTCGTCCTGCCGGTACGGAGCGCCGACCGAGGCCAGGAACTGCTCGGCCACCACCTGGTACAGCCGCCAGTGGTCGTCCCAGGTACGGCGGCCGACGAAACCCCACAGCCAGTCCACGACCCGCTCCCGCACCTCGCCGTCCAGGCGGTCCCAGATCCAGGGGCGGCTCTCGTGCAGTCCGACGGCGATCAGGGCGGCCTCGGCCATCTGCTGGGAGCAGTCGGTGAGTTCGGGCCAGGCTTCGCCGCTGTCGCGGTCCGTGCCCGTTGTCAGACCCCGCGCGTACCGTTCTATGAGACGGGGATCCACCTCGCCGCGCGCTCCCGCGATCCGGAAAGAGGCCAGCAGAAATGACCGTGCGAAACCTTCAAGACCGTCCGACACCACACCCGACCAGGAGGTTCTGCCGGGCAGCCGATACTGCGCCAGGCCCGGCGTCGCATAGGGAACCAGCGCCTCCAACTGCCGGTCGGCGAGCGCCTCCCAGTGCGCCCGCGTCCAACCGGTGAGCGGCGAGAGGACGCGGTCAGTGGGTGGCAGGGCCAGATGCGGTGCGGGCATGTAAGAGTCCTGACTCCTCGGGTCGGCGGTCGCTTTCGGGGTTCCGAGGAGGGATACGGCTGGATGGCGCGGATAGATCAATTGAGCGGTGTTCGACTGTGGCAACCGCTCGGCCTGTGCACCTCGTTGACATCGGGCAGAAGCGGTGACCTTGGCTGAGCAGGTGATTGTCAGTGGGATTGGCTACGGTGCTTGCCATGCCGGATGCCGAAGACGTACGCCGTATCGCCCTCTCCCTGCCGGACACGACGGAGAAGATCGCGTGGAGCATGCCCACCTTCCGGGTCGCGGGGAAGATGTTCGCCACGCTGCCCGAGGACGAGACGTCCATCGCCGTGCGCTGCCCGAAGGAGGAGCGCGACGAACTCGTTCTGGCGGAGCCAGGGAAGTTCTGGATCGCCGACCATGAGGCGGGCTTCGCCTGGGTGCGTGTCCGGCTCGCCGCACTGGAGGACGACGGCGAACTGCGGGACATCCTCGCGGACTCCTGGCGCCAGGCCGCTCCGTCCCGACTTCTCGACTCCTACCCGGAGTTGGGCCTTCCGGCAGCCGACTGAGGGGGTTGTCGCTGCCGATCACAACCCCACCCGTACCCCGGCCCCCAGGAACTGTCTGATCCGCTCCCGCAGGGAACCCGCGTCCAGCCCGTGTGCGGCCACGTGCTCGTCGATCCGGCCGTAGCGGCGCAGCTCACGGCGGCCGACGCCGAGGCCGAGTACCCGGTGCGGGAGGTCCGCGAGGGCGTCGTTGACGGCGGAGGTCGACGTGCCCGCCAGGTACGGCTCGACAAGGACGACATCGGTGCCGGCCGTCTCCGTGGCGCGGCGCAGGCCGGCCGCGTCGAAGGGCCGTACCGTCGTCGCGTACAACACGGTGACGTCGAGCCCCTCGGTGGCCGCGAGCACCGCGTCGAGCATCGGCCCGACGGCGAGGACGACACCGGCGCGCCCCTCGCGGACGGTCAGAAATCGCGACCCGTCGACCGGCAGGGCCTCCGCGTTGGACTGCACCGACAGCCGTACGTACACCTTGTCGTCGCCCGCCGCGACCGCGTGCCGCAGCAGCGTCTCCGCCTCGTCCGGGTGGCCGGGGACGTGTACGGTCCAGCCGTCGAGTGTGTCGAGCAGCGCCACATCGCCGGGTGCCATATGGGTGTACCCGCCCGCGGGCCAGTCGAAGGAGGCGGCGGCGCTGACCAGCACCGCGCCCACGCCCTGGTGCCCGAGATCCAGCTTGACCTGCTCGAAGGGCCGCTCGACCAGGAAGCTGGCGAAGGTGTGCACCACGGGTCGCAGCCCGGTCAGTGCCAGGCCGGCACTGGCTCCGACCAGCAGTTGCTCACGGATGCCGACGTTGATCACCCGGTCCGGGTGCCGGATCCGGGCCTCCTTGAAATCGGCCATCCCGATCTCGGCGAGAACCACCGCGACGCGCGGATCCTCGTCGAGCAGCCGTGAGACTACGGGGGCGAAGCGGTCACGCATGGTGTCCATGTCGGAACTTCCCTTCTGTGGTGGTGGTTGAGGGATCCGGTGGTACTGCCTGAGGGATCCAGTTCTCAGGCAGACTTGGGCTCGACCCGGGCGATGACCACCCGCGGCCATCCGGGATGCGGCGCGGTGAACGCTTCGTACAACGCCTCGTGGTCCCGCCCGTCGACGCTCTCGACGGACCAGCCCGCGGCCTCGAACCGCGCGGCGATCCCACCCGGCCGGGCATAGCTGGCGGAGGAGTTGTCGATCACCACGGTGTGCAGCCGGTCGAGCCCGGCAGGGCCGGCGTACGCGATCGCCTCGTGGTTGCTGCCCTCGTCCAGCTCGGCGTCCCCGACCAGCACCCACACGGCGGGCTCGTGCAGCCCTTGGGCCCGCAGCCCCAGCGCCGTCCCGACCGCGATCGGCAGCCCGTGCCCGAGCGAACCGCTGCCGATCTCGGCGCCCGGCACCAGCACCCGGTCCGGATGGTGACCGAGGGGCGAGTCGTACGAGCCGAACCCCGGCAGCCACTCCACCGGTACGAAGCCCTTGGCGGCGAGCACCGCGTAGTACGCCATCGGCCCGTGCCCCTTGGAAAGCAGGAACCGGTCCCGCTCGGGATCGTCCATTCGCCCCGGCGTGACCCGCAGGACCCGGTCGTAGAGCACCCAGAGCGCGTCGAGGGTGGACGTGGCCGCGGGTCCGTGCTTCTCGTCCCCGCTCATCAGGCTCAGCAGCCCGGACAGGTCCTCGTATGTGTATCGCCGTTCCGCTGTCTTGGTCATACCGACGATCGTGCAACCTCAAGCAAGATTGAGGTCAAGCGGAGTCGCTCGGCGTAAAGGCGTGCGCGATCACCGGTCGGAGTGCGGTATTGTTTCCCTGCACGTTCGATCAGGGAAACCCCAGGTCACAACGGGCATCGGGACGTGGCGCAGCTTGGTAGCGCACTTGACTGGGGGTCAAGGGGTCGCAGGTTCAAATCCTGTCGTCCCGACAGCGGAATTCCGCGTTGTCACAGTTCAGGGGCCATCTTCGGGTGGCCCCTGATGCGTGTTCGGGCGCGGATTGGGAGCCCTCGTCCGCTCCCCGTGCTCCCATCGCTCCCAAGCGATCCGGGCGGCGTCAATCGGTGGTTGACCGCGGGTCGCCCGATCCGGTCGAGGTCCGGTTGCTCCCACCGCCGGGGCCTGCTGCTCCCAGCTTTTTCCGGTCAAGGGGGCGAGCTGCTCCCATCCGCTCAAGTGGGGTCGTGGGAAACGTCCTCTTTGCCCTCCAGTAAATGTCCCCTTGACTGCGAGGGCTCCCGGACCAGGTGGACAACGCATCGAGGTCTTGAACGCTCTCGTAGGTGTCTGTGCAGGTCGGAGGGGTGGCGTCGGGGGTGCGCCCCGTCGTATGTGTCCCCATGGCCGAGGGCAAGGAGCGGTAGGCAGCCGTTGTGCGCCGTAGGTGGCTGGTCTCGGGGCGGGGCGAAGAAGCGAGGGGCTATGGTCTGGGGCTGGCTTGGCCGGCTGGTCAGGCGGGCGACCTCGGTGAGGTGGAGGGCGGAGTCGGCTGGCGCTGCTCGTACGTGGTGCACACGGGTCGCCGCGCATGGCTCCGTCGGGCGGTGGTTTAGCTCAGGAGGTAGGGCATGGACCGCAGGCTCGGGTCCCGGGATGAGCCGCGACCGAGGCCTGATCGAGCTGTACCCCTGCGAAAACGGAGATTCAGTGCAAGTGACGGCCGCCGTGCGTCTGTCGAAGACCGCTTCGATTGATGGCGATGACGTTGTGGAGTTCCGCTTCAACGTTTAGTGCCTGCGGTAGCAGATCGTTTTTGATCTGGCAAACATGCAGGTCAAGCGGGGTCGGGCCGTTTGTGGTCTGGCCCCGCTGCGTTTCCCGTGCTGGATCGGTGCTGGATATTCCTGATGGCGTGTCAGCTGAAGGGGTGCTGGATCGCGGTGCATTCCGGGCTCGGCGGGCGGCGGCTGAACCCGTGTCGTGACGTAACGCCAGAACGTCGAACCCCGGCCCGACGGCCGGGTGGCGGGGTTCGCCGGGCGGGACGGCCACGTGGCGCGCGATGCAGCCAGCCTGGCGGCCGGCTGTCGGTGGGCGCGGGCGGGACCGGGCGATGGCGAGGCTTGGCCGCAGGTTCGAGTCCTGGGCGGGGCGCGTAGCAGAAGGATGGCGGGGTGAGCTGGGGGTTTCAGCGGGGCAGCTTGTCGTTGAGGGGAGTTTTTGCCCTACGGCGCGGGGGGGAGTGGGGCGGTGAGGCGGCCCGTCGGACGGCTCGGAGCCGATCTGGAGATGTGGGTTCGGCGTACGGGAGCCCTGGTGGTCGCGGGGGTGGCCGCGTATGCCTCGTATGTCCATCAGCGTGAGTTCGCGCTGCAGGGCGGGGCAGATCGCGTCAGTGCATCTCTGTGGCCGCTTTCGGTTGACGGTTTGCTGCTGTTGGCGACGGCCGGTGTCCTGAAGCGGCCAACCGTGCGCGACCGGCGCACGCGGTACGTGGTGCGGCTGGCCTTTCTGCTGGGGATCGCTGTCTCCCTCGCAGCCAACATGGCCGCGGCGCCCGCCCTGGCGTGGAAGCCGGTCCTGGTGGCGGGGTGGCCGCCGGTGGCACTTCTTGCCCACCACTCTGGCGATCAGACCGAGCGAGCGGTTGCGGAGCCACTCGAGGACGAACGTGCCGGAGTCGGTGATCCCCTCCTTGCGCGCGCCCGGCAAGTGGACGCTCGGCACCGGGAGTTGCATCAGCGGCCCGTCTCGGCTGAGTCGCTGCGCAGGGAATTGCGTATCGGCGCGGCGCGGTCGAGGGAGTTGGTGGCGGTGGTGCGTGCGAGCAGCAATGGACACGGTCATGGTTGAGTGCCACGAGTACAGCCTCTGACTGCCCCACGTCGCTGTTTGTGCACCTATGAGGGCTGGGGCTGTCAAGGCACACAACACCCCGGCCCAGCGTGTGCTGTGAGGGCCCGCGCGGGGGTGATCACTGTTATGGACAGGGGTGTTGGGCCGTGGTCCCCCGAGTCCTGGTCGTGCGGAGAGGGACTCGCACGCACCTATTCGATCCCGGCCCGGACGGCCGGGATCATGACCTTCCTTCGGGGGCCGGGCTGCTCATTCAGGTCAACGAGCGCGGCGTGGTCGGCTCATGCACAAACGCGGGCTCACCCGGGGCTTGTCGTCCCGTCCGTGGGGGGTGGTCGTCATGCCGTGGTGCACGGCTCCTTTGGCTGCTGTCCACACGTCACGTCGACGGTCCCTGTGCCACGTCAACGGTTCCTGTGTCACGCCGACGCGAAGTAGCCGCCGTATGAGCGGCACCGACCAGCCAACGGGTCTGCGAAGTGAACAGCTCTGGAGCCCAGGGCACCGACCGACGCAGGGAAAGAGAACGCTCAATGGTGCACACGTTAGTGCTGGGCGCTGGCCCGACGGGCCTGATGACGGCGATGATGCTGGCCGTGGACGGACATCGGGTCACGGTGCTCGACCGTGATCCCTCCCCGCCGAAGGGCGGGGCCGCGGTGATACGGAGCGGCTGGAAGCGGCCCGGCGTCCACCAGTTTCCGCAGGCCCACCTGCTTCTGCCGGGCGGCTACCACCTGCTGGCGGCCGAGTTCCCCGCGGCGGTGGAACGCCTCATCGACCTGGGAGGAAGCCGGCACAACCAGATATCCGGGGCCTGGGACGTGGGAGAGACCGGCGGCCCGCGGCCGGGCGACGACCGTTTCGAAACCGTGGCTGCCCGGCGGCCGGTGCTGGAGGCGGCCCTGCTGGCCGAGGCGGAGCGGACTCCGGGCATCACCGTGCGACGCGAGGCACAGGTCACCGGACTGCTCACCGGGAGGGCCCGGACTGCGGGGCCCCCGCACGTGACGGGTGTGCTGATCCGGGGCGGTGAGCAGGTGGAGGCGGACCTCGTGGTCGACGCGTCCGGCCGCCACTCGCAGGTGGCCGCGATGCTGGCCGGCATCGGTGCCACACCGCACGAGGAGCGGGCGGAGGCGGGCTTCCGCTACTACACCAGGTACTTCCGCTCGGCCGACGGCATGACACCCCGTCCGACACCGTCGCTCATATGCCACCACAACAGCGTCACTCATGGCGCCGCGAGACACCCTGGGCCGTGCGACGCGGCCGACAAGAGCCCCGCAGAACTGGACTGCACACCGGCCCTGCGGCAGCGGACCAAGGGCCGGCGTCGTGAGCACACGACAATCCGTACGGAACCATGCGTTCCGAATTTCATGGATTCCGGATGGTTTTCTCGTAGATGATGAAGTCGCACGGAGTGGCCAGCAGTGGCGCGAGGTCGGGATATTGCTCTTCAAAGGCCCCCTTGCGGATCACCCGATACCCTGCCCTTTCGTTCCACTCCGCCATGAACTGCTTAGATTCCTGACTCCAGTCACGGGGCACCAGGAGCTCGATCTGCAGGGCCTTCGCTCCTCGCTTGCGGAGCATGTCCACGGCGAATCTTCGCAGCTCGCGGCCAATTCCCATGTTCCTGTAATCGGGGTCGGCGACCAGCATTCCCGATTCCCCCGTTTCAGGGTCCAGGAGCTGCACGCGAATGGATCCCACGAGGGTGCCGCCGGTCCTGGCTACAACGATCTGGCGGGCGCGGGTCAGTTCGGTGATTTCCTCCATGCTGGTACGTGTTGCGCCTGGAAGCCACTGCCCGTCCTCGGCAACTGCGTAAACCCGGTTCACCAGATCCGCTATCTGCCTCATCAGGGTCGTTTCCGAACTGGCCTCGGATGGAAGAAGCTCTATATGTAGAGGCAGGGTGGGGGACATCACATCCAAACCTTTCGGATTCGCGAGGTCATTCATGAGGCCGCACCTCCCCAGTCGACCGGGGACCGGGCGGCGACCCGCTGCGGCACGGGTGTTCGTATGACCGGTCGACTCCTCCTGATGCTGCTCCAGAAGCTTGCTGGAGCCGTCGGGCGCGACCTCGACGATCGCCACGTAACCCTCGGACGGGTCGGTGATGGCCGCAGCAGCGTGTCGAGGATCGCGGTGTCGACCGACTCTCCTGCCACCACCGGTACGGGTACACCGTCGATGGCGGCGGAGCCGTCGTCGGATATGACCACGGCGATGGGGGGGGAGGACGGCCAGGGCGTCTCCCCGGCAGCCTCCTGTTCTTCTTCACCCAGGCTCATGCCCATTCCTTCCTGACGTTGCCGTTCGCGTGGCCTTGATCCGAGTCCGCCGAGGGACTCGGGCGGTCACACGGCAGGGCGTCACAGCGACCCCTGCGCACCACAACGAACGCAAGAGAGAAACAGTTCAACTCGGCGCTCCAGGGGGGTGTATGTGATCGGGAATGAACCGTATGGGCGCTCCTGACGTGGGGACGGCAGGGGCGGCGCTCAGGTCCCCCTCGTGCCTGGCGGCGGCCGTCCGGCCCTGTCGGCCGCGTGACCTGGACGTGGTCGGCAGGGCGTCCTTCGTATGCGCAGGGAGCGAGTGCATGACGACCATTCACGACAGGACCGCCCGTGCCTCGGAGAAGGGCTCACCTGGGCTCGGGCATGAGCCTGGACATGGGCTTGGTACGCCGGAGGACGACGCCTCGTCTGCGCAGGTGCGGGAGATCCCCGTCGGTGTGTGCAAGGCGCTCCGGCGCGCCGTCGCCGCGGGCGCGCCCGGCGCGCTGGTCAGCCTGGACACCCTGACGGCCCGCACACGTACGCCGTGGAGGTGAGCGACACGGAGTCGGGTGCGCGGATGCGGCCGGAACTGCGGTTCCACATCGGGGGTGTGGCGAAGCTGTTCGTCAGCGTGCTCGTCATGCAACTCGTGGACGAAGGCCTCGACCTGGACGCCCCTGTGCGCACCTACCTGTCCGAGCCCCTGGCAGACCGCAAGGTGACGGTGCGGCAGGTGCTCAGCCACTCCGACGGCCTCCACGACCGCACGGACGAGATGTTCACGGCCACGGTGCCCGGCTTCAAACCCGAACGCCGCCGTGTGCTGCCCGGACCGGGGTGGCGGTCCGCCGTCTCCCGTCCTGCGTCGGTGGAACCCGACAGCGGCCCGGGCGGCCCGGGCGGCCCGATCGGCGTGGTCGGAGTGAACGCCGGTTTCGCGCTGGCTGGCCGACTGCATCGGGCCCTCGGCCTACGGCCGCACCGGCACCGCGCGGGGCTACTCCGTCCACGCCTTCGCCACGGGCGACGGCAGCCACAGCTTTACGGTTATGGCGAACACGTCCAACAACCGGGTGGTCGTCAAGGCGCTGGGCACAAGCCTCGCGGCGGCGTTCGGCAGCATCGTGGACGCATCCGGTATATCCGGCTAGCCATAACACTCGCGTGGCGCACCCGGAGCACTGTGATCGGTCGCACGACCGCGACCAACCCTTCACGGTTCCCGCGTTGCCCGGATCTGCGTGCTCACAACAAACTGTCTGCTACGCGCGGACAAGGGAGATCACGCGATGGCGGAGACCACGGGCGGTGCCGACAAGCCGACTCCGAAGGCCGCTCTGGGCCGACGTACGCTCCTCACTTACCTGGTCGCCGCCCCCACCCTGACCGTGGCCACCGGCCTCGCTCCCGCCACAGCCGCGGCTGCCGCTCCCACCGCGCCGACGCCTCCTTCGCTCGCCGAAGCGGTCGACCTCGGGGATCTGTTGATCCTTGCCGGTCTGCCCACGGCTCATCTGCTGGTGCTGACCGTGGACGAGGAGGGCGCGGTCCACTTCCGGCTGCCACGAGAGGAGGTCGGCCAGGGCCTGACGACCGCTGTCGCGATGCTGGTGGCCGAGGAGATGGACGTGCCCCTTGCCGCCGTCACGGTTCATCTCGACGACGCACGGCCCGAGTTGCTGTTCAACCAGCTCACCGGCAGCTCGAACTCGATCCGGTCGCTCTACGACCCGGTCCGCCGGACAGCGGCCGCGGCCCGGGCCCGTATGGTCGGGGCTGCGGCGAGACGGTGGGAGGTGCCGGTGGACGGGCTGGTCACCCGCGACGGCGTCGTCCATGGGTCGGGCGGTCGTACGGCCTCGTACGCCTCGCTGTCCGTGGCCGCGGCGGCGAGTGAGAGCGGCGCCGTTCCCGGTCTCTCCCCCAAGCCCGAGTCCGAGCACGCGCTCGTCGGGACGCCGACCTCGCGGATCGACAGCCGCGCGATGGTCACCGGCCGGATGCGGTACACGCTCGACCTGGATGTCCCGGGCGCGCTCCCGGCGATGGTGCGACGGCCGCCGACTCTGGGCGGAACGGTGGATGCGGTCAGGAACGAGGCCACCGTACGTGCGATGCCGGGCGTCGTCGATGTGGTCGTCGTCCCCACGGGTGTCGCCGTCGTCGCCGAGACCTTCGGCCAGGCACTCGACGCGAAGGACGTGCTCGACGTCACCTGGCACGGCGGGACGGTCGACGGCCTTTCCGACACCGACATCCGCGCCGAGCTACGGGCCGCCGCACCGCCGTTCGTCCTGCCGCCGCTGCTCACCAAGCGGCTGGACGCCGAGTTCGACTTCGCGTTCGTCAGTCACGCACCGATGGAGACGAACTCCGCCGTCGCCGACGTACGGTCCGACCGGGCGACCGTCTGGGCCGGGCTGAAGTCGCCCGTCGTCGCCCAGCAGACCATCGCCGCCGCCGTCGGTCTGCCGCAGGACAAGGTCACGGTGCATGTGGTGCAGGGCGGTGGGTCGTTCGGCCGTCGGCTGTTCTTCGACGCGGCGCTGGAGGCGGCGCTGGTGTCCAAGGCGAGCGGGCGGCCCGTCAGGTTGATGTGGTCCCGCATCGACGACATGCGCCACGGCCGTATGCGCCCGGCCAGCCACCACCGGATCCGGGCCACCTACACAACGGGCTCCACGGGCCAGGTGCTCAGCTTCCGGCACCGGGTCGCGGCCGTGGAGACGGACTTCCGGCACGGGCTCGGGGAGATCCTCACCGCGTCGGGGGCGCATCTGCCGGGCGGCAACCAGGCCTTCGCCCAGACGCTGTTCTCCACCACGGTCCACTCGCCGTACGACTTCGGGCTCACGAGCCAGACCCTCGCCGAGGTCCCGCTGCGGATGCCGACCGCGTCCTGGCGCTCGGTGTACTCGGCGAACACCCGCGGCGCGGAGGAGGTCGTCGTCGACGAGCTGGCGGCGGAACTGGGGCAGGACCCGGTGGCGTTCAGGCGCAGGTTCCTCAAGACCGACGAAGACCGGGCGGTGCTGGGCCGGGCCGCCTCGGCCGGGGACTGGGGCCGTGCGATGGCGGACGGGTTCGCCCAGGGCATCGGCTTCCACGCCGAGTACAAGTCGCGCACGGCCTGTCTGGTCGAGATCGACGCCCGGGACCCGGAGTCCCCGCGCGTGACGAGAGCGGTGATCGCCGTGGACGTCGGGCGGCCGATCAACCCGCGCGGCCTCGAGGCGCAGATGCTCGGCGGGCTGACGGACGCGATCTCCACGACGCTGACCGCCGGACTGCACATCGACAAAGGGCTGCCCCTGGAGGGGAGTTACTCGCAGTTCCACTATGCGCGGCAGCGGAATTCGCCGACCGACGTGCAGGTCATCGTCATGCCCGCGCACGGCGAACCGGGCGGGGCGGGTGAGCTGGGCGTCCCGGCCGCGGTCGGCGCCATCGCGAACGCGTACGCCCGGGCCACCGGCACCCGTCCTCGCAGTTTCCCCGTCCACTTCCCCGTCGACTTCGAACCCTTCCCGCGCTGAGGCCCCCACCACAGGCCCGGCCCCACACCGCGCAGGAGCGCCCGCATGCCCCAGCACACCTTCACCGTGAACGGCACCTCCGTGACCGTCGACGCCCCCGCCGACCTGCCTCTGCTGTGGGTCCTGCGCGATCTGCTCGGCATCCGCGGGCCCAAGTACGGCTGCGGCATCGACGTCTGCAAGGCCTGCACCAGCCATCTGGACGGCGAAGCCGTCAACCCGTGCGTGGTCCCTGTCTCCGAGGCCGCGCCGGACGCCAGGTCACGACCATCGAGGGCCTCGCCGACGGAGAGCGTCTCCATCCTGTCCAGGAGGCCTGGCTGGAGCAGGACGTCCCCCAGTGCGGTTACTGCCAGCCCGGCCAGATCATGGCCGCCGTCGCCCTGCTGAAGAGGACCAGCAACCCCACCGACGCCGATATCGACGCGATCGACAACGTCTGCCGCTGCGGGACGTACTTCCGCGTCCGTGAGGCCATCAAGCTGGCGGCGGCGAAGATGGCGGCGGCCGCACCAGCGCGACGCCGTCCCGCAAGCGGCTGAGGTCCGTCCGGAACCCCACCCTGCGCAGCAGGAGATACGCGCAGAGGGGCGCCGCGGTGTTGCCGGCCAGTGTCCCGATCACCGCGGGCTGGAGCGAGGTGATCGACAATGCGGCCTTGGAGCGGGATGTCCTTTCAGGGGAGGTCTTCGAGCTGCTGGCGCAGGTTCCTCTGGCTGCGCTTGACGATCACGATGTAGTGGGCCCGCCGACCCAGGAGGTAGGCGGCGTGCTCGCGTTGGGTGTGCAGTGCGTCGCTGGTGACGACCGAGTCGGCGAGGTCGGTGAGGGTGTCCAGCAGCGGCTGGAAGCACGTGGTCTCGCCGGTCTTCTCGCCGACGTCCAATTGGGCCAGGACCAGGCCGGTGGTGTGGTCGAGGGCGGCGAGCAGGTGGATCCTGCGGCCCTTCGCCTGGGCCGCGCCACGCAGGCTCTTGCCATCCACGGCCAGGCCACGCAGCCCAGGAGTCCCGGGTTGCGCGGGGCGGTGGTCGGCGAGCCAGCGGCCCACAGCTCGGTCCAGCGCGTCGCTGTCGACGCGGGCCAGGAGGCGGCGCACTGCCGATTCCGAGGGAGTCAGCCCTCGACGCCGCTCACAGTGTTCATCGCAATGCCAAACCGCGGTGCCGTTGCGGACGCACAGGGTGGCATTTTCCATACCCCCATGATTCCGGGCTGGCTCCGGCGCGTGCCACTGCCGAGCATGGTCATGCGGGCTCGGGACACGAGCCGGAGAGGAATGGATATGTCTGACGTGGACACGATGACACAATCCCTCGAAGACCAGGTGCGCGCACAGGTCTTCGCTTGGCGGGACGCGTTCGTCTCGAAGGACGTCGATGCGATCATGTCGTTCTATGCTCCTGAAGGCTTCACCGCCTTCGACCTCATGCCACCGTTCGAATTCGGCGGGGGTGAGATGTGGCGCCGCAACTGGGAGGAGTTCTACGCCGCTTTCGACGGCCCCCTGAGCCTCGATGTCGCAGATCTGCTGGTTTACGCGCAGGGCGAGCTCGCGATCGCCCGCTGTGCCGTTCGCATGACGGGCACGATGTACGGCCGGCCGATGGACTCCTGGGTGCGCACGACCAACTGCTTCCGGCTGATCGACGGCCAGTGGCTGATGATTCACGACCACGTCTCCTGGCCGATCGACTTCGCCACGGGGAAAGCCCTGATGGATCTGGCCCCCACGGGGGCCGCCCGATGACAGAAACCCCCACTCCCGAACGCCACGAGCCGGTATCGGGTCCGGCGGCCGAGAAGATCCTCGACAGCATCGCGCGGTCGTTCGTCGATCCGCTTCGTTCGCCGGTGTTGTGGACCCCGGCGGACCGCGGTCTCGACTACGAGGACGTCTCCTTTCCTTCCGCCGACGGCGTGCCTCTCGAAGGATGGTTCATCCCGGCAGAGGGCGACGACCTAATCATCCTGAACCACCCCATGGGGTTCAGCCGCGCCGGGCAGCCAACGCACCTGGAACCGTGGCAGTCGATGTGGGGCCCCAGCGGGAACAAGATGGACGTCAACTTCATCCCCGACTACGCGATCCTCCACGACGCCGGCTACAACGTGCTCACCTACGACCTGCGCAACTTCGGACTCAGCGGATCGGCGAACGGCGGAGCCGTCACCAGCGGCCTGTTCGAGGCGCGCGACGTCCTCGGTTCCCTGCGCTACGCCCGCAGCCGACCGGACACTGCGACGATGCGCACGGCGCTGTTCAGCCGCTGCCTCGGAGCGAACTCGACGTTCGCGGCCATGCGCTCCGATCCCGGCGCCTTCGACGAGGTGCGTTGCCTCGTCGCCTGCCAACCGGTCTCCGACGTGATCATCATGGGCCGTCTCCTGGACATCGTCGGCGTGGGCAGGGCACACCTACCCGATCTGGACCACCGCGTGACGCTCGGCACCTCAGTCCCGTTCGCAGCGCGCCCCGATGCCACATGGGCGAAGCACGTCACCGTTCCCACCTACTTGTACGCCGTCCACGACGATTCACTGACCGAGCCACACGACATCGAGACGATGTTCTCGGGGTTGCACACCGAGGACAAGACACTGCACTGGGTGGAGGGCACCACCCGGCGCTGGGACGGCTACCTGGAATTCCAGCGACGCCCCCAGCTGATCCTCGACTGGCTCGAGGCGCACATGGCACGGTGACGTCCAGTGATGTCGGCCTGCCATCATGGGAAAGGTCATGGATGACTTTCGCACGAGCGAGCTGGGCGCATTCCTGCGCGCCCGCCGGGAACAGCTACCGCCCGCCGAACCCCCCGGGGGTGCGCCGT
>NZ_BAAGPS010000090.1:0-40214 GCF_054783935.1 Streptomyces pseudoechinosporeus | reverse complement strand
GACACGTCGGTCGGAGGTCGCCGCTCGAGCGAAGATCAGCGTCGAGTGGTACACACGCCTGGAACAAGGCCGGGGCGGCCACCCGTCGACGCAGGTGCTGGACGCGATCTGCGACGCACTGCAACTGCAGCCGGAGGAAAGAGAACACGCCTTCCTCCTCGCCTACGGAAGCAGCGGCGTCCTCTACGAGGACCTCAGCGCGCCGGCGCAGGTTCACCTGCAACGGCTCGTCGACCAGCTGGCCCCGTGGCCGGCGTACATCAAGTCACCTTCCTGGGATGTCCTGGTCTGGAACACTCCCGCCGCCCGGGTGCTCACCGACTACGCCGCACTTGCTCCAGCAGAACGCAACGTGCTGCGCATCCTGTTCCTGCACTCCGACTCCCGGCGGCGTATCAAGGACTGGGAAGGCGAGGCGAAACGCACCGTCGCCACCTTCCGGACGGAGCTGGTCCGCTGGGGCGACCGCTCGGCTCGCGCCTCGACGCTCATCCGCGAACTCACAGAGGCATCCCCGGAGTTCCGCACCATCTGGAAACTGAACGAAGTGGGCCACCTCGGCGAAGGCGAGAAGACCCTCCTGCTCCACGACGGCACTTTCGCGACAATGCGCTACGAGTCACTCAGCCTCGACGCCTACCGCGGCCTTGGCCTGGTCACATACACCCCCGCAGACAACCACGATCCGCCCCCGACCTCGCGCCACGAGACACTTGAACCATCCACAGCCGACGGAATCGTCAACGGTCGCTGAAGTCGAGCAGGGCAACATGGGCTGGCCGGACCGTGCCGCGGCCCTGCTGATCACCGCCGGCGACAACCCCGAGCAGCTGAGCAGCGAGGCCTCCTTCGCCGCGCTGTGCGGCGCCGGCCCCGTCGAGAAGTCCGCGGGCAAGACCCGGCGCCGTCGGCTCAACCGGGGCGGGGACCGGCAGGCCAACGCCGCGCTGCATCGCATCGTGGTCACCCGCATGCGCCAGGACGAGCGCACTCGTACCTACCTGGAGCGACGCACCGCCGAGGGACGGGGAATGCGCGAGACAATGCGCTGCCTGAAACGCTACACAGCCCGCGAGGTCTACGCGCTGATACGGGCCGACATCACGATGCACAGTGCTCAATGCCCGTGACGCGGTAGCCGCGTTGCCAACTTCGTGGCATTGACGGTTGAACAGGTGGCGCTGGGCCTGGGCGTGCCAGTCTCAAGCCTGGCGTCGGCGGCGGTAGTGCGCGTCGGCTCGGGCGAGCTGGTCAGGGTGGCGAAGGCCCACAGGAACCCGGCGTTCATCAGCCGGTCGATCTTGATGAAGCGGCGTTCGACGAACTTCTACTTGCCCGAGGCGCGGGTGATGGGGGCCGAGCCGGCGTACGCCTTCAGGGCGCGGGCGTCGGCGAAGCGGTCGCGGTCGTCCCCGATCTCGGCGAGCACCCGGGTGCCGAGCTGGACGCTGAGGCCGGGGAAGCTGAGCAGCACGTCAGCGTCCGGATGCTGGAGAAAGACTCCTGCACCGCCTCGGCCAGTTCGTCGGCTGCCCGGCAGGCGGCGTCCAACTGGACAATGAGGGCGGCGAGTTGGCGGCCCACGGCGTCCTCGACGGCCTAGCTCTCCTGGCGTGAGCCTTCCAACTGCGTGCTCGCGGGGCGCTGTGGGTGGGGTGTGACGGGCTCAGGCCAGATGCTCGGTCATTGACCGGAGCAGGACCAGCTTGTCGTCGTCGGGAGTGTCGGGGGCGGGGTGGAAGGCGACGAGCATCATGCCGTCGGTTCCGGTGATGTGGAGTTTCTCCCGGCTGAGGGTGATGTCCCCGATCTGCGGATGCTGGAAGCACACGGTCGCGCTGCCACGGGGACGTACGTCGTGCCGGGCCCAGAGCTTTTGGAAGAGCGGGCTGGCGAGGGAGAGTTCCCCGACGAGTTCGATGCAGCGCGGGTCGTCTGTGTCTGTGCCGACTGCCTCGCGGAAGCCGGCCAGCAGCGCTGCTGCGGCCCCCTTCCAGTCGGAGAACAGGTTCTGTTCGCCGGGGTCGAGGAACACATCCCGCAGCCGGTTGCCGCCCGTCACCAGGCGTGGGGAGAGGGCGGTGGCGAGCGGGTTGGCGGCGAGGACGTCGAGGTAGCGTCCCTCGACGAAGGCGGGAACGGGCAGCAGTGACAGAAAATGCGCCGTGCTGGGCGGAACCGTTTCCCGCCGCCGGCGCCGGGCCCGGTGGCGGCGGTCGGCGGCCAGGCCGAACAGATAGGATCTGGTGTCGTCATCCAGGCGCAGGACGCCGGCGAGGGACTCAAGGACCTGTAGGGAGGGGCGTCGGTCCCGGCCGCGCTCCAGCCGCAGGTAGTAGTCGGCGCTGATGCCGGCCAGCATGGCCACTTCCTCACGCCGCAGCCCCGGTACCCGGCGCACGCCCACGACGGGGATGCCTGCTTCCTCCGGGGTGACGAGCTCGCGCCGAGCTCGCAAAAATTCTCCCAGCAGGTTCGGCTGTTCACTCATACCTTCACGCTATTCCGCCTCCAGCTCGCGTGAGGGGGTCCTGCCACTCCCCTGGATACACAGGGAACTGGCTCGGCACGCCGAGCGGCACAAAGATCAAAGCACCACGATCTACCGGCTGCCGCCAGGCAGGCCACCAACTCTGGAAAGTGAGGGCGGACGCAATGCCGACCCACGAACAGCGTGTCCTCGTCACCGGCGGGTCCGGCTTCATTGCCGGGCACTGCATCCTCCAACTGCTCGAGCGGGGATACCTCGTGCGCACCACCGTCCGCTCCCTGGAGCGTGAACCTGCTGTGCGTGCGGCCCTCACCGACGCCGGGATGACCCGCGGCGAGCGTCTCAGCTTCGTCGCCGCCGACCTGACAAGCGATGCCGGATGGGCCGACGCCATGAGCGGATGCAATTTCGTCCTGCACGTGGCCTCGCCCCTGCACATCGGGAAGGTCAAGAACGAGCAGGACGTCATCGGCCCGGCCCGCGAGGGCACCTTGCGCGTGCTGCGCGCATCACGCGACGCAGGCGTCACGCGGGTGGTGATGACCTCGGCGTTCCACGCGGTCGGCTTCGGACACAAGCACACCGACCGCACGTTCACCGAAGACGACTGGTCGGTGCTCGACGGACCGGGCGTGGACGCCTACGGCAAGAGCAAGATTCTGGCGGAGCGCGACGCCTGGGACTTCGCGGCCGCGCAGGGCGGCGCCATGGAGCTCGTGGCGATGCTGCCGGTCGCGGTCATGGGCCCCGTGCTGGGCACGCAGATCTCGGGCGCCAGCCACATCGTGCAGCGCAGCCTCAACGGCGACATGCCGGGCTATCCGAACATGTGGGTCCCCATCGTCGACGTCCGTGACGTGGCTCAGGCCCACGTCGCAGCCCTGACCAGCCCTACTGCCGCCGGTCAGCGGATCCTGCTTGCCGGCGGACCGGCGTTGTCCATGCACCAGATCGGATCGATCCTGCGATCGCATCTCGGCGACGCCGCCCACCGCGTGCCGACCCGCACCATCCCCAACACGGTGGTCCGGCTGGCGGCAGTCTTCTCCGCGGAATTCCGGCCAGTCGCAGCAGACCTCAACTACGTCAAGAAGGTGTCGGACGACCGGGCCCGTCGCGTACTGGGCTGGCAACCGCGTTCCCCCGAAGAAGCCGTCATCTCCTCCGCCCGCAGCATGCTCGCCAAGAACCTCATCAAGAGCTGACGGTCGCGCGACCAAACCTCTCAAGTAGATCCTGAGCCTCGCGCAGGCGCACGCCGACTTCGCCACCCTCCAGGCCAGCGCACTCCCGGACCTCGTACGGCGGCGAGGCAGTCCTCTCTGAGTAGTCACTAAGATCTCCTGGCAAGGGGAGAGTTTCTTCAGTCGGCGCCAGCAGATGATGCTGCAGGCCAGGCTGAGGAAGGCTTCGTGGATGTCGTCACGGACCTCCCAGCGGATGCGTAACCGGCGGAACCAGTGCAGCAGTGCGAAGCTCTGCTCGACGACTCACCGGTGGACGCCCAGACCTGAGCCATGGTCGGTGCCGCGGCGGGCGATGACGGTGGTGATCCCGACCGCCCGGACCTGCTTACGGTACTTGTCGTGGTCGTAGCCGGGTCCGCGCGGCGGATCGCAGCCGGGGCCTGGTAGCCCGTCAGCAGCGTGACGTGTCCCTTCTTCATCAGGTCCACCGAACGTTCCAACGCCGGGAAGATCTCCAGGAGTTGAGCTCTCAGCCGGTCGATTCTGCGGGCTGCCGGAGGTGAACTGCGCCTTGACGCCTCTGCTGCGAGTGCCAGTGGCCGAGATGACCCTGCTCGCCGCTCCAACGGGGAGGTGAGCTCCATACCGGCCGACCTCAGATCGACGCGGTCGGCGGCTCGTCGACGGGCAGTGGCAGCGCGACGATCCGGCGCGCCTCGGCGTCTTCCATGCTCCGCAGCAAACCGATCCCCGGCCCACCGCGCCGCGCGGCCGACATCGCGCGGCACTTCATCGACGCGGCCGCCGCGCCGGCGGCGTTCCTGATCGTCGAGTCCCGCTGGGGCCCGGAGTGGGGAGCACTCGTCGCGCTGCTGGTCGCCCTGGTGGTCGCCGCGCTCCGCCACCGCGGCGAACCATTGGCCGTCGTCACTGTGTCGACGTCGATCGTGGCCCTCCACAGCGTGAGTGCCATCGCCTTCGGTGAAGGGCGTGCGTTCTACTTCCCCGAGCTCGTCATCAACGCCGCCGGTCTGGTGGCGTGCGTCGTCTCCTTGCTGATCGGGCGCCCGATCACCGAGACGGTGTGCCGCAGGGCCCGGGTGGAGCCGGCATCGACGGCCGGCGATCCAGCGGCCCGGCGTCGCCACCTTCGCCTGACCGCCGCCTGGGCCGTGCTCTGGACGACCCATCTCGTACCGCTCGGCTACCTCTACGCGATCGACTCGGTCGTCGGACTCACGCTGATCAGCGCATTCTTCACCAAGCCGACGATGCTGGCGACGGTCGCCCTCACCGTGGTGGTCGTGCGGCACCGCCCGGCCGTGCCCGGCGCCCCGCCGAACCAAGACGCGGTCACTGCCGCCTCTCTCGACCGCATTGCACCCCACGGAAAGGACCCGTCATGAAGACCTCGATCTTCCAGCAGGCCGCCGAGCTGTGGAACGGCGACCGTGAGCTGACCTCGTTGGTCGAACCCACCATGACCCACGCCGAGGAGGTGGCCGACGGGGTGCTGATGGTGCCCGGCTTCGGACACGCCTTCGCCGTCCGGCATGCACAAGGGCTCGTACTCTTCGACACCGGCGCCAAGCTGTCCGCCCGCCGGCTCCATGAACAGGTCACCGCTTGGGACTCCAGGCCGGTCACCCACGCGGTCTACTCCCACGGCCACATCGACCACGTCGGCGGCCGGGGACGCCGACGCCGAGGGCCGACCGCGCCCGGTGGTGGTCGCGCACGAGAACGTACTCGCCCGGTTCCGGCGGTACGCCGAGACGCAGGGCTACAACACGGTCATCAACCGCCGCCAGTTCCGCAGCCCCGACCTCGTCTGGGCCGCCGAGTTCCGGCAGCCGGACATCACCTTCGCCGAGACCCACGTGGTCGAGGTCGGTGGCCTCCGACTCGAACTCACCCACCACCGGGGCGAGACCGACGACCACGTGGTCGGCTGGCTCCCCGAAAAGCGGATCCTCTTCCCCGGTGACCTGTTCCTCGGCGTCGCCCCGAACGCCGGCAACCCGCAGAAGGGTGCAGCGCTACCCCGTCGACTGGGCCGTCGCGCTGCGGTGGATGGCCTCGCTCGACGCTGAGCTCATGCTCGGCAGTCACGGCATCCCGGTCGTCGGCGCCGACCACGTGCGCGAGGCCCTGGAGAACACCGCGCGCTACCTGGCATGGACATCGGAGAAGACATCTTCCCTGCTTTCTCGTTCATGAAATGGTCGTACGCCATCGCCACGTCGTCGGTCGGTCGGGTTCAGGAGGGCGCCGGGCTCGTATGGGCGAGCCCGGCGCCCTGGCTCAGTCGCCCGTGGCCACCGCCTTGCGCAGCCGGGCCAGCTGCCGGTACATGACCTCACCCGGGCATTCCGTCTCCAGCCAGTCCTGGTGGCCGCTGATCTGCGGGACCTCCTTCTGTGCACCGTCGACCGGGTTCTTGAACCTCACGGTCGCCAGCGGGTCGACGCCGTGGAGGCGCACCAGGATCCGGACCAGGTTGGTGAGCGCGTTGCGGGCGGCGTCTGTGGGCCCCTGCTCCATCAGATTGCCGAGCAGGGCGATGCCGAGGTTGCCGGAGTTGAAGCCGACGGTGTGGAAGGCGGTCACCAGCTTGCCGTCGGCGTCGTGCGCGGGTACGCCGTCCTTACCGGAGTAACGGCCCTCGTAGATGGTGCCCGCCTCGTCGATGAGGAAGTGGTAGCCGATGTCGCCCCAGTCGTTGGTGACGGCGTGCAGCTCGTAGATTCCGCGGACCGTGGCGGCCGGGTCCGGGTCGGCGTTGACCGTGGCAGTGTGGTGCACGGTGATGGTCTGGAGCGCGTAGAACTCGGTCGGTGTGTTCTCCGTGCCGTCCGGCTTGAACCGCAGCGATTCGTCGGCGCCCCAGGCCGGCCGCGACAGATAGGCCAGGCCCCGCATCCGGGTCGTGTCGGCCGGGACGGCCACCTTGCGCTGTGGGCCGCGTGTGGTGTCGAGGGCCCGCGAGCGCACGCTGGTGGCGCCCTCGGGGGCCCTCAGCTCGTAGCCGGAGGCCTGGTCGGCGGGGACGAGCAGCGCGCCGCCGTTCGCGTCCGAGCAGCCACTGGCGCTGAGCGTGCGCCACTTGCCCGGCTTGCCGTCGGCGTCGCGCAGCCGGATGCCGCCGCCGGTGGCCTTGGGAGTGCCCTCCCAGCGGACGCCCACATAGCCGATGAGGAAGGCGGCCTCGACGGGTGCCTCACCGGTGGCCTCCTTGGCCCGGGTCTTGGGGAAGTTCTTGGCAGTGGTGCCGGGCTTGTCAGTGGCCATGGACTTGACGTCGCCGGTGTCGGCGGCCGGGGACTTGGCGTCGCCGGTGTCGGCAGCCGTGGGCTCGGCGTCGTTCGTCGTGGCCATCACGGTCGGCGTGATCACCGCACCGGCGGCGACCGCGCCCGCGGCACCGATCAGAGAGCGCCGGGCGACCCGGGATGACTTTGTCTGCTGCTGGGGCGACGTGGGGGGAACTGTCACAGTGGTTCCTCATTCATAAGCGGACGTACGAAAGTACTGACTCCTGAGGTCACAACAGCCCCTGAAGTCAGCCGAGTTGAAGACGCACATGGGCGTAGGATTCGGTTGCCGTGACTGAAGGCAACCCGGTCGGGGCGGCCCCCGAAGCCGTACGGGTCGAGGACCATCGACCGACGCAGTGGTCGCGGCCTCCGGGTCGGTGACGGTGCCGTAGATGTTCATCCCTGCAAGCGCCATCCGGGCCGCGCTGGTCGCCACCTGGACCGGGGCCCGCGGTGGCGTCGGCATCGACGCCACCGAACGGATCGGACCTCCGCTCGGCAGGCACAACGTCTCCGTCGCCAGTTCGGTTCAACCGTGCCGCGTCTGTCTGGCGGCAAGCTCCTCTGCTCGTAACCCTCGTACAGCGCACGACGGTTGAGGCCGCGTCGACCGAAACCGCGCCTCCGGCACACCCGATCCGGAATATTTTTCCGGGCTGTTGACGAAATCCCGCAGCCGTTCGCATCCTGGGCGGCATGAGTACCGTCAGCAAGGCCGCGGGACCGCGATGGCGGCTGTCGCGGATGTTCACGTCGGCCGCCTGCGCGGCTTCGGCACCGGCCGCTTTCCCGGTAACGGCCTCCCACGCCGCGGCGCGGGACCGGGCTGCCGCCCCGAGCTTGGAGCGCGGCTCACGGGCCAACGACGCGCCCGACTTTCGCTACGCCGACGTCGGGACCCTCACTCACCGGTCCACGTCCGCGACCGGCGAGCCGATCACAGTCAGCGGCACGGTGACCGCGCCGAAGAACGCCTTGGTGGATTCGTGAACGCGGCCTGTGAGGAATCCCTGCGCTTCGCGGTGCTGGGGCCGGTCCGGGCATGGCACGGCGAACGCGAACTGGACCTGGGGTCGCCGCAGCAACGAGTGGTGCTGGCAGCGCTGTTACTACGACGCGGGCGTCCCGTCACGGCCGCCGAACTCGTCGACGCCATATGGGGCGACGAGCCGCCGACGGCGGCCGTGCCCGTGCTGCGCACCTATGTGTCGCGGCTGCGCAAGGTGCTGGAACCCGGCCGTGACGCCGGTGAGTCCCCGCAGGTGGTCGTCTCGGCCGCGGACGGATACCTGGCCCGCGTTCCGGAACAACTCCTGGACCTGGGTGCGTTCGAGCAGCGGGTCGCCGAGGCGAAGAGGCTGCGCGCCACGGGCGAGGTGCCGGCCGCCGCGGAGCTGTTGCACGCCGCGCTCGACGGGTGGGAGGGGACCGCGCTGGCCGGACTCCCCGGCCCGCTGGCCGAGGCCGAGCGCTCCCGGCTGGCCGAGGAGCGGCTGACCGCGTTGGAGACCCGCTTGGACGTCGACATCCAGCTCGGGCATCACGGCGAGGTGATCTCCGGACTGACCGCGCTGACCGTGGAGCACCCGCTGCGGGAGGAGCTGTGCCGGCTCCTCATGCTGGCGCTCTACCGGTCCGGACGGCAGGCCGAGGCGCTGGCGGCGTACCACAGAACGCGGAGCACCCTGGTGGCCGAACTGGGCATCGAACCCGGCACGTCGCTGCGGGAGCTGCACGACCGCATACTGGCGGCCGACGCGTCACTGGCCCCCTCCTCTCCGGAGACGGGGACCGACCCAGAGGTGCCCCCGGCCGCCGGGTACGCGGTCCGCCCCGCACAGCTGCCCGCCGACCTGCCCGCCTTCACCGGCCGTCAAGCCGAACTGAAGCAGACCCAGGCCCTGTTACCCGATGAAGGGACGCATCCCGCCGCGGTGGTGATCAGCGCGATCGGCGGCATGGCCGGCATCGGCAAAACCGCCCTGGCCGTGCACTGGGCCCACGAGATCGCCGACCGCTTCCCCGACGGACAGCTCTTCATTAACCTGCGCGGCTTCGACCCGACCGGCTCGGCCGTGCCGCCGGGAGAGGCGATCCGCATCTTTCTCGACGCGCTCGGCGTCCCGGCGCAGCGCATACCCGCACAGCTCGACGCCCAGACATCGTTGTACCGCAGCCTGCTCGCCCACCGCCGGGTGCTGATCCTTCTCGACAACGCCCGCGACACCGAACAGGTGCGTCCCCTGCTGCCCGGCGCTCCCGGCTGCCTGGTCATCGTCACCAGCCGCAGCCGGCTCACCGGCCTGATCGCAAGCGAGGGGGCGCATCCGCTGACGCTGGACCCGCTGACGCCCGCCGAGGCACACGGCTTCCTGGTGCGCCGTATCGGCGCAGCCCGGCCGGCAGCGGAACCTCGGGCGACGGACGAGATCGTCGCGCGCTGCGGTCGGCTGCCGTTGGCCCTCGCCATCGTCGCCGCCCGGGCGGCGACCAACCCCGGCTTCCCGCTCAGCGCCATCGCCGACGAACTGCGCGACAGCCAGGGCAGCCTCGACGCCTTCGAGAGCCGTGACATCAGCACGGACGTACGAGCCGTCTTCTCCTGGTCGTACGAGGTCCTGTCCGCCCCGGCTTCGCGGTTGTTCAACCTGCTGGGCCTCCATACCGGCCCCGACATCTCCGCACCCGCCGCGGCCGCCTTGGCCGGACTCCCCCTCCGGGAGACCCGCACCCTGCTCGCCGAACTCACGCACGCGCACCTGCTCAGCGAGCGCCTGCCCGGCCGCTACACCCTGCACGACCTGCTGCGCGTCTACGCCAACGAACGAGTCCGCATCGACGAGCCGGCCAAGGAGCGGGAGCTGGCCGTCGAGCGGCTCCTTTCCTGGTATCTGCACACCGTGGACGCGACGTGCCCCCTCCTCACCCCGCATCGCCGCAGGGTTCCCCTGGAACCGATCCCGCCCGACTGCCGCCCCCTTGCATTCACGGCTCACGACCAGGCACTGGAGTGGTGCGAGACCGAACGGGCCAACCTCGCCGCCGCCGTGCACCAGGCCGCCGCGTGCGGCAGGGCGGACATCGCGTGGCGACTGACCGCCGTCCTATGGGGGTTCTTCTACCTGCGCAGCCATCTGCACGACTGGCTCGACACCGCCCGGACCGCCCACGACGCCGCCCGCGCCGCCCACGACCGCACGGGCGAGGCATGGAGCCTCAACGACGTGGCCACCGCGCTGACGGTGATGCGCCGGTTCGACGAGGCCATCGACCACCTCCGGCAGGCGATCGTCCACTGCCGGGAGCTCGGGGACACGGACGGCAGGGCTCAGGCCGTGGGCAACCTGGGCGATGCCTATCTCCAGGCCGGCCGCCTCGACAAGGCCGTCGAGTACATCCGCCGCGCTCTGGCCCTCTACAGGCTTCGCGGCAACGCCTGGGCGGAGGGCATCGCCCTGGCCAACCTGGGCGACGCCTACCAGCGCCTCGGCCGGTTCGACGAGGCCATCAACTACCTGGACCAAGCGCTGACCGTCCTGCGCACGGTCGGCAACCGCTGGGTCGAAGGCGTCACCTTCGACATCCTCGGCACCGTCCAGCACCGGCTTGATCGCCACGACGAGGCGATCGAGCACTACCGCCAGGCGCTCGAGGCGCACCGGGAGGTCGGCAACCGCTGGGTCGAGGGCGACACCCTCGGCCGCCTCGGCGACGTTCTCGTGGCCGCGGGCGAGCCGGAGGAGGCCCGCACCGGATGGCGGCAGGCACTTGCGATCTTCGAGGAGCTCGATCATCCGGACGTCGAGGAGATCCGGGGCAGACTCCGCCGCCTGGACGAACGCACGCCGCCCGCGAGGGCGGATCCCGCCGTCGCTGATCAGGAGGTTCGGCGAACGCGCAAACCATGACCCGCCGTAACGCTGTGCGCAGTCCTCCGCTGAGTGCCGTCGCCGACGGTCCGGCTGCCGTGGGTTGTGCGCTGTTCGCAGTGTTGAACTGTTTTGAACCGTTCCCCCACGGAGCCCGTTGCGGTGTGCGGGACCGCCGTGACGCCCCCTCCGCACCGGCCGCGGCCGCCATATCGCTGTCGGCTTGAGAGCGCCCGCTGGTTGGGCACGTCTTCCATGCGGAAGGCGATCGAGCAAGGAAAGGCAAGTAATTGAATTTGCGCAACAAGATAGTCCGCAGCACAGCGGTCACCGCATTACTGGTGGCCGCAACGTCGCTGACCGATTCTCAGGCCATGGCTACGGGCGTCGAAATGCATGTCAAGTCAGCAAGCAATGCGGTCGAGACGACCAAGCCGCTCGGCAGGCTCGGCTCGCTGACGGATCTCGTCATTGAGCGCCTCCAAGTGAGTGACGACGTGGCAGCTTCCAAGTTCGGCACCGACTCGCCGATCGACGACCCTGCTCGCGAGCAGCAGGTACTGGAGCAAGTCCGGGAGCAGGCCGGCTCTCTTGGACTGAATCCGGACACAGCAGTAGCGTTCTTCCAGGACCAAATCACTGCGAGCAAGGCTGTACAGAAGGGATTGTTCGCGCGCTGGACCGCCCACCCGGATGAAGCCCCTACGGAGCGTCCCGACCTCGACCAGATCCGCACCCGACTCGACCAATTGACCACGGACTTGCTTCACGAGCTCAAGGCCACAGAGAAATTGCGCAATAAGCCCATCGATTGCGCGGTGCAGCTCGCCTTGGCTGCCGGCTCGGGGTCGATACTGGAACAACTGGACCCGCTCCACCGTCAGGCGCTCAAGACGGCGACACGTTCTGTTTGCGCCGGCTGATCAAGTCGTGGACGGCCGCCTGCACGAAAGACCGAGGCTGGGTCACCCGGTTGCAGCCTCGGCCTTGCCGCCGCAGATGCTCCCTGGTCGAACCGGGACGATCGGATCAGACGATGCCGGCGCGGATCTCGTCGTACAGTCGGGTGGGATCCTCGGCCAGTGACTTCTTGACGTGTGCGCTCCAATCGTCGGCGATCACCTCGGCCGCTCCTGCCTCGATTCCGTCCAGGCCGGCACGGACGGCGACGGCCGGGTCACCCTTGGGTCCGTCGTAGGCGGCGCTGAAGTCGGTGTCGACGGCTCCCAGGTGCAGTCCGGTCACGAGCGTGCCCCGCTCGGCAAGCTCCACTCGCACGCCGTTGGTCAACGCCCACTGCGCTGCCTTGGTGGCGTGGTAGCCGTTCGTACCCGGGTAGGCGTGCCATGCCTGCGCGGACAGCACGTTGAGGATCGCCCCGCCCCCGTTGACCGAGAGCACCGGCGCGAATGCTCGCACGACGGCCAGCGTGCCCCAGAAGTTCGTCTCCATCTCCGCGCGTACGGCTGCCAGGTCGGCGGTGACGAGGTTCGTCCAGTGGCTGACCCCGGCGTTGTTCACCAGGAGCGTCACGTCACCCGCCGAGGCGGCCGCGGCCCGGACCTCGTTGTCGTCCGTGACGTCCAGCCGCAGCGGCACGACGCCGGGCAGGTCGACCGCCTCCGGACGCCTGGCGGTCGCATACACGCGCGCCGCGCCGCGTTCCAGGAGCTGCCGGGCGAAGTGGCGGCCCAGTCCTCGGTTGGCGCCGGTCACGAGCGCGACCGCGCCCTCGATCCGGAGGCCGGGTGCCGGGTGGATGTGGGTGGTCGGTTCCGTGGTCGGTGTGGTCATGTCGGGTACCGTAAAACCTACCGTTGGCGTCAGGGTCAAGTCCTCCCGCGTCTGGGTTTCGACGAGAAGAGGAACGCGTGCGCATCGGAGAGGTCGCCCGGCGCTCCGGAGTGAGCGTCCGCGCGCTGCGCTACTACGAGGAACAGGGGCTCCTCACATCCGGCCGCAGCCCCGGCGGCCAGCGCGAGTACGCCGAAGACGCCGTCGACCGGGTCCGCTTCATCCAGCAGCTCTACGCCGCGGGCCTGCCCAGCCGCCGCATCGCCGAACTGCTTCCCTGCATCGACACCGACACCACCACCGACCACCAGCGGGCCATGCTCAACGCCGAACACGCCCGCATCAGGAAGCAGATCGACCAGCTCACCACCACGCTCGCCCGTCTCGACGAGGTCATCGAGGCCGCCGACAACCGCCGAGCCTGAGCACGCCGCATCCGACGCTCCACGGGCCGGCGGTGTGTGACCCTTGGCCGGAGCACATGATCAGCCCAAGTCCCCCTGTTCACACGGCAGTTGCGGTGCCGACAGCGATCCTCGGGCCGACCTGTCCCGACGTCCGTTGAACCGTCCGGGCTGCGCTTCCGTTGTGCTCCTCACAAGCAGACCTACTGCTCCGTGCAGGTACCCACCTCTGCTGCGCCCGCTGCCGGTGCCGCACGCAGGCTGACAATCGGAGGCACACATGATCCCGTTGTACGGGCCCGCCCGGCAGAACGGCTATGTGGTCGAGAACCTCGAGGAGGCGATCGCCCGCGTGGTCGAGCGGTTCGGCGCCGGCCCGTTCCACCTGTTCCGGCACGTCCCGATGGCTTCGTTCCGCTACGGGGACAGCACCGCGGTTCCCGACATGAGCATCGCGCTCGGCAACTTCGGCGACCTGCAGATCGAGCTGATCAAGGTGCACGACGACACCCCGTCTCCGTACCGGGACTTCACGCTGGCGAAGGGGACCGGGCTGCACCACGTCTCCACCTGGACCACCGACTACGACGGACACCTCAAACGTCTCGAGGACCGCGGCCTCGTCCCCGACTGCGAGGGGCAGGCCGTCGACGGACCGCGGTTCGCGTACTACGCCTCGTCCGCAACGGACGGCAGTGCGTACGAGGTGGCCGACCTCGGCGCACAGAACGAGTTCGGCGCGGTGCACGACCTCGTCCGGGCCGCCGCACAGAACTGGGACGGCACCGACCCGGTCCGCGTCATGCTCTGACCCGACACCCGTCAGCCGAGCGTTTCACCCCGGGACGCGAAGACCCCGCGGGCCGGGCAGGCCCGGGCCAGATCCGCAGCGGCCGCGCGGTCGTCACCTTCTCGTCCCTGGCGGGCCTGGCCTTCCCCGGCTACGGCACGGCAGGCAGCCCCGCGCAGACCCGGCTTGGCGGACCGCCGGGCCAGTCGCCTTCCCGGAAGGTGGAATCAGCCTTCCAGCCGTCAATCGAACGTCAACGTGATGTGGATCCCGGCTCGTAAAACTCCCCTTGATCGAGGTGCTCGGTCCCGAACCCGTCCCCCCAGAGGTCACGGAACGAGGCAATACGAACGTGAGCTGGACCGTACTGGGTTCCTTGGGCGCGGTGAGCGCCCGGGAACGCGCGCTGCGCACGCTCTACGACGAACATGCGGGTGATGTGTACACCTACGTGGTACGGCTGTTGGGGGGTGACCGACACCGGGCCGAGGACGTGGTGCAGGAGACGCTGCTGCGCTGCTGGCGCACGCAGGACCTCACCTCCGGCCAGCCGCTGCGGCCGTGGCTGTTCAGAGTGGCCCGCAACCTCGTCGTCGACGAATACCGCTCGCGCATGACCCGCCCCCAGGAGGTCAACGGCACCGACTGGCTGGACGACCTGTTGACGCGGCCCGACGACGTGGACTCGCTGCTCTCCTCACTGCTTCTCAAGGAGGCTTTCCAGCACCTGTCGCCCAAGCACCGGGAAGCGCTCTACGAGACGTACTACTCCGGCAGGTCGATGAGCGAGACGGGCCACAGGCTCGGTATCCCGCCCGGCACCGTCAAGTCCCGCGTGCACCACGCGGTACGCGCCCTGCGGCTGGCCATGGGCGTCGTCGCGAGCGAGGCCGACGCGGTCGGCAAGAAGCCCGCGTGGTGGTACCCGTCCGCGGCGTGACGCACGCTCACCGTCCGAACAGCCGGGGGCCGAACCACCCACGGTTCGGCCGGTGTCGACGTCGGGCCGGCCCCCACCTCATCGAGGCCATGCTGCTGCCCTACCGCGACTGATTTTGAACCGTCTGTGGCGCGTATCCGTTGCGTTTGCCTGGAGGCGTACACCCGAGGTGCGTCGGATCGTGCAGGAGGCACGAAGGGAGTCGAAGGTGCCCGACGAAGAAGAGTTCTCTGGGCCAGGGGGTCGGGCGAGGATCTGGGTGGCGATGGCTGCCGTTCTCGCGCTGGTCGCGTGCGGGCTCGCCGCTGAGCGGTACGGATGGGCAGGGCTCGGAGAGGACGGGGACGCGGACGCGAAGCGGAAGCCCAACGTCGTGATGATTATGACGGACGATCAGTGGCTCGAGTCCATGCGCGTGATGGACCGCACCCGCGAGGTCTTCGGAGACGGGGGCGTGACGTTCGAGCGGTACTACCCGTCGATGCCGCTGTGCTGTCCTTCGCGATCGACTTTCCTCAGCGGCCAGTTCGCGCACAACAACGGTGTGCGGCACAACTCGTCGCCGCTGGGTGGCTACGCGAACCTCAACGACAAGAACACGCTGCCGGTCTGGATGCAGAAGGCCGGGTATGCGACCTCGCACATCGGCAAGTACCCGAACGGCTACGGCAAGAAGGACCCCAAGGACGTGCCGCCCGGCTGGGACGAGTGGCGCGGCTCGGTGGATCCGACGACGTACCGGATGTGGGGGTACCGGCTCAACGAGAACGGCAAGCTCAAGACGTACGGGGACCCGGACGTCGAGGATCCGAAGCTGTACCAGACGGACGTGTACCGCGACAAGGCCGCCGACTTCATCAAGCGCAAGTCGGCTGAGGGCAAGCCGTTCTTCCTGGACGTGGCGTTCCTGGCGCCGCACGGTGAACTCCTCGGCCCGACGAAGAAGGAAGCGGGGAGGAAGCAGGGCGCGGATGAGCCACAGGTGGGGGGCGCTCCCCGGCCCGCGCCGCGGCACAAGGGCAAGTTCGCCGACGAGCCGATGCCCGAGATGCCCGCGTACGGCGAAGAAGACATGTCTGACAAGCCTGCGTTCCTGCGCGACTACCCGAAGCTGGACAAGGAGACCACGCAGGAGATCACCGAGAGCTACCAGGGGCGGCTGGAGTCACTGCTCGCCGTGGACGAAGCCGTCGAGAAGCTCGTATCGACGCTGCGCGAGGCCGGGCAGCTCGACAACACGTATCTGCTCTTCGCCGCGGACAATGGCTTCTTCTTCGGCCAACACCGCGTTCCCACTGGGAAGTTCCTGCCGCACGAGGCGTCGGGGCACGTGCCGATGATGATGCGCGGGCCCGGGATCGAGGGCGGTACTCCGTCGCGCGAGATGAGCAGCAATGTCGATCTCGCTGCGACGATCGCCGACATCGGCGGCGCCAGGCCGGGACTCACGCTCGACGGGCGGTCCCTGCTGCCGTTCGCGCGCGATCCACATCGGCGCACCGGCCGGCCGATCCTGCACGAGGCGGCGGAAGGCGCGCGGCCCGAGCCGGTGCCTGAGGGCGGCCCGGTGTCGGGAGGCGACGCCGCTTCCGGACGGCGCGCCGCCGAGGGTGATTTGGACCAGGACGGCGAGGCTTCGCCCGCAAAGACCCGGAAGCGAGCGCCCAGGCACGGGCAGGTCTACTCCGCCGCGTACGAGTCCATCCGTACGGAGCGGTATCTGTACGTGCGCTACACCAAGGGCGGCAGGGAGCTCTACGACCTCAAGACCGATCTGCACGAGCTGAGTTCGAAGCACGACGACCCCGAGTACGCGGACGTGCGCAAGGGGCTGGAGAAGGCGCTGAGCAAGCTCCAGGGGTGTGCGGGCGACGAATGCAACAACGTGGAGGTCGGGAAGCTGCCTGAGCCAGTGAGATGAGGCGGCGTAGACCGAGTAGGCGCCAGTGGGGCCCGCATCTTGAGCCGGGGTGCGCTTTGCCGAACGGCTCCATGCCTGATGCTCCGTGCACGAAACGGTGGGGGGCCTACCGGGGCGACTTCGGCTCGGTGGCCCGGACCAATCTGCTGTGGCTGCGCGACGCGCACCCGGACGCGGGCGGCTTCACCCCGGCCGACCCGGAACGCGACACCTTCTCACGCGAACTCCGACCGATCTACGAGGAGTTCGTCCGGGGGACGCTCGCGGTCAGCGGCCTTGACTGCGGCCGCCGGCACGCGAGGGCTCCGATCCCGGCACGGCGCTCACCGCATTCACCGCCTGGGTTCGCGAGTTCGCCCGGGCGCCCAGCCGGTGATGTGCGGTTACCGGGCCGCGTACGACTGGACGTTCCCGGGTGTACCCGGGACGCCCCCATTCCCCTACCAAGCCCCACCTGTGCAGACGGGGCTGAACAGGATCCAGAGGACTGATTCATGCAACTCTCACGTCGTTTCCACGCCTCCGTCGTCCTTCCCGCGGACGCGAGATGCTCAGTGGTCCGGGATGGTGTCGTCGACGTGCGGGACGACGGTCACATCGCGTACTGCGGGCCTCGGACCGATGCGCCGCCTGCTCCCGGGACGCCTGTGACACGGCTCTCCGGAATGCTGATGCCCGGCCTCGTCAACGCACACGCGCACAGCGCGATGACACCCCTGCGCGGCGCGGGCGGAGATCTCCCGCTGATGTCCTGGCTGAATGACGTCATCTGGCCCGCGGAGGCCCGCATGCGCCCGGCGGATGCCTACGCGGGCATGCTGCTCGGCTGCGTCGAGATGCTTCAGCACGGCATCACGACCAGTGCGGAGATGTACAGGCACGGCGAGGCGGTGGTCGACGCGGCTATCACCGCCGGCAGCCGGATGCTCCTCGCGCCCGCCTATTTCGACCTGCCCGGAGCGGGATGGCGGAGCGCCCTGACCGCGATCGACAAGTGGATCGACGAGGACGGCCTGAGGTTCGGTCCCGGTGGCCGTGTCGAGTTGTGCTACGGCCCGCACTCCGCCTACGTCCTCCCCGTGGAGGCCTTACGGGCGACGGCCGAGTCGGCTGCCGCCCGGGGAGCCCTCGTACACATCCACGTCGCCGAGTCCCTGACGGAGGACCAGGAACAGCGAGCGGCGTACGGATCCGTCCCCCGGCTGCTCGATGACGTCGGCCTCCTGGACGGGCGCTTGCTGGCGGCCCACGCCGTGCACCTGTCCGCCCACGATGTCCGGCTTCTCGCCGACCGCGGTGTCGGAGTCGCCCACTGTGCCGGATCCAACGCCAAGCTCGCCTCGGGCATCGCCGGGCTCACAGCACTGCGGGCGGGTTCCGTCGCGGTGGGCCTGGGCACCGACGGACCGGCGAGCAACGACGACCTCGACCTGTGGGAGGAAATGCGGCTTGCCATGATGATGGCCCGTGCGACGACCGGGGATCCTCTCGCCCTGACCGCCAAGGACGCGCTGTTGATGGCGACCCGCGGTGGAGCCGCCGCATTGGGGCGCCAGGACATCGGCACGCTCGGCCCCGGCGCGTGGGCCGACATGGTTCACGTCGGCGTGGACGGGCCGCACTTCGCCGCGGGACTCGATGTCCCGGACGAGCAGTTGCTCGCCAATCTCGTGTGGGCCGCGGGTTCCCGCGCAGTGCGCGACGTCTGGGTCGCCGGCGAACAGGTGGTCGCCTACGGGGAACCTCTGCACGTCGACCGCATCGCCGCCCAGCGGGCGGTGGCCGCGGCGGCCGCTCACATGCTGCGGGGTGAACCGCTCAGCGGCCCGCCCGCGTTGTAGGGGAGCGGGATGCTCATCGATGCCCTCACCTGCCGAGGCCAGAGCCTGTTTTCGAAGTCTGGCGATCGTTTCGCCAGGTCAGGATTCGAACCGGTCTGGTTCGAGCTGCCTGGCCGGCGAGGTGGGCGTGATCCTCAGCTTTAGCTTTGTGATGGTGCGAGGTGGGTGGCGAAGAAGGCGGTGAGCTTGGCGACGGCTGGGGTGACTTGCTCGTCCTTGTCGTAGAGGGAGATGTGGGTGCCGCCGTCGATGACGAAGAGTTCTTTGGGTTCGGCTGCCTTCTCGATGGCTTCGTGGCTGATGTACGCCGTGTTCGCGTCGGATCCGGTGATCATCAACAGGGGGCGGGGCGAGATGAGATGGATCAGGGCGTACGAGTCGTACTGGATGATCTGGTCGAGGCTGCGGACGGGCCAGGGCTGGACCGCGCGGGGGTGGTAACCGCGCGGGGTGCGGTAGTACTCGTAGGTCTCGGCGTCCACGGCCTCGGTGATCCACTCCTGCCGGGGGACGGCCTCGCCGCGGGCCTCGGCGGTGCGTGCGGCTCCAGCGCGCTCGAGCATTGAGCGCATGGTCTGCGGGTCCTGGGTGCGGCCGAGGCCCTCGCGCATCACCGATCCCAGGTCTCCCGCGCTGACCGTGGCGACAGCCTTGATGCGCAGATCGGTCTGGGCGGCGTAGGGGACGTAGCCGCCGGAGGCGCAGATACCCAGAGCGCCGATCCGGTCCGGATCTATCTCGTCGCGGGTGGCCAGGAAGCCCACGGCGGACTTGATGTCCTCCGCGCGCTGGAAGGGGTTCTCCAGACCGCGTGGCTCGCCCTCGCTCTCGCCTTGGTAGGCGGCGTCGAAGACCAGCGCGGCGAAGCCCTCGCGCGCCAGGCGCTCGGCGTAGATGCTCGCGGTCTGCTCCTTCACGCCGCCGCCCGGGTGAGAGACGACGATGGCCGCAAGCCGATCGGAGCTGGGCGTGTCGGGCAGGAAGAGGATGCCGGCGAGCGTGAGATTGCTGCTGAGGAAGGTGACGGCTGTCTTCATGCCCTCGACCCTGGCAGGCGCCCCGCGCTGGGATAAGGGGACAGAACTGGCCCCCCTCACCGGCCGGCTGCCGGTGCGAGACTTGCTCGCATGAGCAGCGAACTGGGTGACTTTCTCAAGGCCCGGCGCAGGGAGCTGAGCCCCGCGACGGCCGGGCTCCCCGACGACGGGCGGCGGCGGGTCCCCGGCCTGCGCCGGGAGGAGATCGCCCTGCTGGCGTCGATCAGCCCCGACTACTACACCCGCCTGGAACAGGGGCGTCGCCGGGCCTCCGAGCCGGTCCTTGACGCCCTTGCACGCGCGCTGCGGCTCAGCAAGGACGAGCGTGCCTACCTCTTCGAGCTCTCGGGCAAGGACGCCGGCCGACCGCGCCGGCGGCCCACCCAACGGGTCCAGCCGCAGCTGCGGCGCCTGCTCGACGATCTCACCAACACCCCGGCCCTCGTCCTTGGCCGGTGCACCGACATCCTGGCGTGGAACCCGTTGGCTGCCGCGCTGTTCACCGACTTCGCGCTCCTTCCGGAGCACAGACGCAATTTCGTACGCCTGGTGTTCTGCGACCCGAAGGTACGGGCCCTGTATATCGACTGGGGCTACGTGGCGCGGGCCTGCGTGGCGCAGCTGCGGATGGAGGCAGCCCGGGACCCGGAGAATCCGCGCCTGGCGATGCTGGTGGGAGAGCTGTCGGTGCGGGACCCGGACTTCCGGACATGGTGGGGCGATCACCGCGTGGCCGCACGGACCGCGGGCACCAAGGCCCTGCGCCACCCGGTGGTCGGCGAACTCGCCCTCGACTGGTCCACACTGACTGACGCGGCCGACCCGGACCAGCAGCTCATCGCCCTGACCGCCGCGCCCGGCACGCCCTCCCACGACGGCCTGCGCCTCCTGGGCGCTGTCACCGCGGAACCATCCGCATCGCCACGACCAGTAAGTCACTCCGCCGACCTCCCCGACACTTGATCGCGGCCGAGGTGATGATCGACTTGGAGTGCTGGATGAGCCGTTCGTGGTCCCGCGCATGCCGACGGGCGTGCATGATCCAGGCCAGGGACCGCTCGACCACACAACGGCGGGTGCAGGATGACGACCCCGGGGTGTTCTCGGCCGACTGACGGTCTTCAACGTCAGCCCGAGCGAGGACAGCAGGGCGTCGTGATGGCGAGGTCACCGGCAGCAGTGCGGAGCGTCAGGCAGCTGCGCGTTCGCTGAGGGGGCGGCGGCGCAGGCTCGCGGCTTCCAGGGCGGGAGGCATGTAGTCCTGGTCGAGCGCGCCGACATCGGTGCCGGGCGGGACGATCTCGTCGATCCGGCCCAGGATGTCGTCGCCGAGAACGACGTCGAGGCCGGCGAGGAGGTCATCGAGGTGCTCCATCGTGCGCGGCCCGATGATGGCGCTGGTGACGCCGGGGTGGGCGATGGTGAACGCCGTGGCGAGGTGGGTCATCGGCATGCCCGCTTCCTCGGCGAGGGGGATGAGCTGTTCGACGACGTCGATGCGGCGCTCGTCGCTGACGTGCTTGACGAAGGCCGCACGGCGCAGGTCGTTCTCCTGGTTCTTGCGGACGCGGCCGGTGAGCAGTCCCTGAGCGAGCGGCCCCCACACCAGGGTGCCCATGCCGTACCGCTGGGCGACGGGCAGGACCTCGCGCTCGATGCCGCGGTTGAGGAGGGAGTAGGGCGGCTGCTCGGTGCGGAAGCGCTCCAGATTCCGGCGCTCTGCGACCCACTGCGCCTCGACGATATCGGAGGCTGGGGTCGTCGAGGAGCCGATGGCGCGGACCTTTCCGCTGCGGATCAGGTCCGTGAGTGCGGAGAGGGTTTCCTCGACGTCGGTCGTGGGGTCGACGCGGTGGATCTGGTAGAGGTCGATGTAGTCGGTCTGCAGCCGGCGCAGCGAGTTCTCGACCGCGGTCATGATCCAGCGCCGGGAGGCGCCCTGCTGGTTGGGGCCCTCGCCCATCGGGCGACTCACCTTGGTGGTCAGGACGACGTTGTCGCGGCACCCCTTGAGCGCTTTGCCGACGACTTCCTCGGAGTCGCCGTAAGCGTCGGCGGTGTCGACGAAGTTGATGCCGGCGTCCAGCGCCTTGTGGATGACGCGGATCGAGTCGTTGTGGTCGGCGTTGCCGATGGCCGAGGCGAACATCAGCGTGCCGAGGGCGTACGGGCTGACCTTGATGCCGGTGCGGCCCAGAGTGCGGTACTGCATGGGGGTCCCTCCTGGTTGTGGAAGAGCACCCGCGGGATGCCCTACCCTGCAGCTAAGCGGAAAGCCTTTCCGGAACTATACGGAAAAGCTTTCCGGTTACGCAAACTGGAGGAATCATGACTGAGAAGGCAGGGCCGCCCGGGGCGCCCCGCCGCATGCGCGCGGACGCACAGCGCAACGTGGACGCCCTGATCAAGGCTGCAAGGGCCGTCTTCGACACATCCGGCGTCGACGCACCCGCCAAGGAGATCGCCGACCTGGCCGGCGTCGGCGTCGGGACGCTCTACCGGCACTTCCCGCTGCGCTCAGACCTGGTCAAGGCGGTGGTGGAGAGCGGGATCGACGCCTGCGCCGCGACCGGGCCGCAGCTCAGTGCCGTCCACGAGCCGGGAGAGGCGCTCGCCGAGTGGCTGCGCCAGTACACCGAGTTCCTTGGGACCAAACGAGGACTGGCCCCGGCCCTCCACTCGGGCGATCCGGCCTACGAGGCTCTGCCCGGCTACTTCCTGGAGAAGGTCGGCCCCGCTCTCACGGCACTGCTCGACACCGCGGCAGCCAGCGGAGCAGTTCGCGACGACGTCAGCGCCCATGACCTGCTGTACGCCATCGCCAACCTGTGCATGCCGGTACCCGGCGAAGGACCCGAGTACAACCAACGCATGGTCGCTCTACTCATCGACGGGCTGCGCACCCCGCGCCGGGGCGTTTCGTCTGGCTCATCGCGCTGACCGATCACGCTGACCGGAGAAGATGCCTGCGATATGGAGAGCGGCGAGGTAGAGGGAGACGGTCTTGATGCCCCTGTGGTTCGTCAAGCAGCCAAGTCCTGGCCCTCGGGAAGGGTGTGGGCACGCCGGCGGCCTCCTGCACAGGTTGCTTCGCCTGGGGTCAGTTCAGGACCCGCTGAAGGAGTCCTGGAGTGCGCGGAACGCGTCGAAGAACGCCGGGTTGTGAGCCATGTCGCCGTTCGCAGAAGGCTGGGTGACGAGGTTGGCGTACAGGCTGTTCAGGAGCCACGGCGTCTTCTTCGGCGTGATGTCGCGGATCATGGCGGGCTGCTGGAGCGTGCCGTAGGTCGCCACCGCCAGTCGGCCGGTGGCGCGGAACTGCCGGACCTGGTCGGTCAGGTAGTCCTTGCGTGAGTCGAACCACGGGCTGTTCATCAGCAGATCGCGCCACCGCTGCTGCGAGACGGGGGCCGCGGCGGCGTCCCGTACCTCCTGCCATACCGGGGTGCTGGCCGGTACCCCGTAGCGGCCGGAGTAGACGGCGGGCACCGGGTCGCTCCAATGGTCCTTCCACCACTGCACCAAAGAGAACTCGGTGGCAAGGAAACGCTGCTCGGAGCGGATCCGCGGTAGCACGTAATCCGTATACGCCTTGGCCTCTTCGAGGGCCGCGACGTGCGGGTGAATGTCCACGCCCTCCAGCTCGGGAGTGGCCTTGATGTGTGCCAGCCAGGCGTCGACGGCAGGGGTGCGCCAGTCGGGGTCCTCGAGGCGGTTGAGGGCGCCCATGTACAGGCGGGTGCGGCATTCGGACCCACAGCGCTTCTTCCGCTCGGCGATCACGTGCGCGGCGATGGCCTCGTAGAAGGGATTCAGGCGGGTGGCGCGGTCCTCGTCGCGCGTCTCGAGGAACGGCTCGTTGCCGATGACCAGGATGTCGACCTTGTCCAGTACGGCATCCAACGCCTCGTCGACGCGGGCGAGTTCGGCATCCATCGCGCTGGTGCCCGGCTGAGGGAGAGGCATCTTCCGGTAGGGGAACTTCAGCGACAGTACGGTGCCATAGCCGGAGTCGGCGAACGACAGCAGGGACTTGATCGCAGGTTGCCGGGGTGCCTCCACACTGTCTAATTCGGGCATCGGGACGAAGCCGCGCACCCACCTGGTGCGCAGGTCGTCCAGCACCGAGGCGGTCATGCCGCGCGGCTCCTCGTTGAAGTTCGCGCCGAGCACGTCCTCCGGGGCCGCGGGACGCCTCCGGTGCCCGGCGTGGCTGCCCGAACCGCCGGCGCCGCCGCCCCCGGAGCCGTCGGCTCCGGCTTCGTCAGATCGGCACCCCGCGAGCAGCAGGGCAGCGCCACCGCCGGCGAGGCCGAGGAGCCTCCGACGGCTGGGGCTCGGGCGATCCGCCCGGCTCCCGGCGTTCGGCATATCTCGTTCCAGCACGTACATCACTCCAGAGTCAGCCGTCGGCCGGTTGGTTCCGCCTGCGTCGGACGTAGAGCCGGTTGCCCTTGGGCCCTGTCCACTCCAGGCGTACGACGCCGGGGACGGCGGCGTCCGCGACGCGTGACGGGTGGGACCAGTACCCGGCGTTCGGGTTGCGGAAGAACGTGGCCCAGAGGCCACCCCTGTGGTCGGCGAAGAAGTTGTTGTGGCCCGCGCCGACGCCCGCGGTCCACCGCCGGGAGTACGGGCCCTCGAAGCGGTCGGCGACGGCGACGACCGCGTCGTACTGGTACTGCGTGCGGCCGGTGCCCGGCGGGTCGTAGGCGTACTGCGTGCTGCCGTCCGGAGCGACGGACGAGCGGTTCCAGGCCGCGTGGAGGAGGTAGTACTTGCCGCCGTGCTTGAAGACGTACGCGCCTTCGAGGTACGGCTCGGGGGAGTAGGGCGACTGCCGGAACTTCGGGAGGTCCGTGGTGGGGACGATGTCCTCCATGTCGGCACGGAACCTGGCGTACAGGTCGTTGTGCAGCACGAGCCAGGCGTCGTCGCCCTCGGCGTAGATGCTGCCGTCGATGTGGTGGTACGCGCCGGGCGCGACGACCGACGGCCCGCCGGTGAGCGGTTCGCCGAACGGCTTGTCGAGGTTGCCCTCGGCGAGCCGGTACGGACCCGCGACCCCGCCCTCGCTGACCAGCAGGAACGAGCCGACCTTGCGGGAGTGGTCGCCCATGCACGCGACGATGTACCAGCGGCCGCGGACGTGGTGCACCTCCGGCGCCCACACGTTGCCGCGCTTGCCGAACTCGTCGTCGTGCCAGTACTGCTGCCAGGGGGCGACGACCGTGCGCCCGGGCCGGTTCTCGCCCGCGAACTCGGGCGACCACACCTTGCCCTTGTCTGCGCCGGGACGGATGCCCGTGGTGTCGGCCAGCCGCCACGGTCCGCGCAGCGACCGGGACACCCACACGAAGATGCCGTCGTTCCAGGGGGCGGCGATGTCGAGGCCCGGCACCCGGGTGGTGCCCGTGGCGACGTAGAGCGGACGGCCCCCGACGACGAAGCAGTTGACGTAGGTGTCCCGCATCCAGACCCGGCCGCGCTCCTTGTCCCGGGGGCGCAGTTCGAGTGGGAGGACGAAGGAGTTGTCGTCGCGCGGCCAGAGGTCGGGGCGGGTGTCGGCGAGGCCGTACGGTTCGGGGTCGGGCCAGTTCGCCGGGTAGGCCTCGGCTTGTCCACTTCGCGTCGCCGGGTCCGCCGTTGCGGAGGTTGTGGGCAGCGCCGCCGCCACTCCCAGGGTGCCGGCGCCTGCCAGCAGGGCTCTCCGGCCGATGGGCGGCCGGTTCGTGTTGTTGATCATCAGCCATCTCCTCCCTCGTCGGGCCGCCCGGGGGACGGCATGACGCCCAGGATGCGAACGGCCGCTGGATTTCGTCAACAGCCCGGAAAATTAATCCGGATCGGGTATGCCGGGGCGCGGTTTCGGCCAGGGCGGCCCCAATCCTCGTGCGTTATCGAAGCGTTACGAGCCGGGTGGCGACCTAGACGTTCCAAAGTAACCCCAGGTCAAGGGGGTTGAGGTCGGCTGCTCCTGGAGGGTGGGGGCGGCTAAGTGATTTCATCCGACTCATTGACGTAAATATTCGGCGCTTACATGCTGTCCGGCATGCACCCACACGACGGTCCGCTGACACGGCTCCGGCGCAGCCATGAGCAAGCCGTACTCGAGCTGCTCCGCAAGTACGGTCCGCTGAGCCGCGCCGAGTTGGGCACCCGCAGCGGGCTCTCCCGCACCACGCTCTACGACATAGTCGCCGGCCTGGTGACCAGCGGCGCGGTGGTCACCGGCACGCCGTACATCGAGGCGCGCAAGCGGGGGCGCCCGGTGGAAAAGCTCAGCCTCAACCCGGCCGCCGGTGAGGCGGTGGGCATCGACTTCGCGCGCCGTGCCGTGCATGTCGCCGCGGTCAACCTCGCCCACGAAGTGGTCGGTTCGGCCAGCGAGGGGCATGCGGCGGACCTGTCCTGGCCCGAGCGGGTGGACATCGCCGTACGGCTGCTCGACTCGCTGACGACCGGTGCGCCGGGGGAGTCGGGGGCCGCCGGCTCAGGGCGGGCACAGGCCGTCCATCTCGGCGCGCTCCGTGCGATCGGCGTCGGTGTGGTCGGTCCGACCACCGACCCCGGCAGCGAGAGCGCCCACGCGCAGGGCATCGACGGTCTGCCGGACCTGCTGCGCAAGCGGTTCGGGGTGCCGGTGCTGCTCGACAACAACACCCGCCTCGCCGCGCTCGCCGAAGCGGTGTGGGGCGCGGCGGCGAACAGCAGCGACGTGCTCTACGTGAGGCTGTCGCACGGCGTGGGCGGCGGGCTCGTCGTGGGCGGCGCGCTGCACCGGGGCAGGCACGGACTGTCCGGCGAGTTCGGACACATCACCGTGGACCCGGTCGGCGAGCGGTGCGAGTGCGGCAAGACCGGCTGCCTGGAGACCCTCGCCTCACTCGATGCGGTACTGCGCCGCTATCGGGCGGCGGGCGGCAGGGCGGACAGCCCCGCGCAGTTCCTGGACGCTGCAACGGCAGCCGACCCGCCCGCCCTTGAGGTCCTTTCCCGCGTCGGCAGTGAGGTCGGCGGCGTACTGGCCGCGATCTGTCACGCCGTCGGCCCGGGCGTCATCGTCGTCGGCGGCGAACTCGCCCAGGCCGGCGACGCCCTGCTCGAACCGGTCGAACGGGCCCTGCGTCAGCACCTGATGCCGCTGGCCCGCCACCACGTGGACGTACGGCGCGCCACGCTCGGCGAGGCCGGCAGCGCCCTGGGCGGCATCGCCCTCGTACTCCATGAAACCCCCCTGCTCACCCACTACCCGCAGCCCGTCTCCGAGGACAACGCATGAGGCCACCAGTGAGGAACCCATGGCTGTGATCACCCCTCTCGACAAGACCGCCGCCCCCGCGCAGCGGCAGCAGCAACCGCGTCGTACCGTCCGGCCACTGGTCCTGGGCGGCCTGGCGCTCGCGGCGGGTGTCGGCGCCTGGGCCGTCGTGGCCGCCCTCGGGCTGGTCGAGAACCTACCCACGCCGACGGCGGTGGCGAGCAAGGCGGGCACCATGATCGCCGACGGCACGCTGGCGTCCGATACGTTCGCCAGCCTGCGCCGGGTCTTCATCGGCTACGCCCTCGGCGTGGTCGTGGCGGTCCCGGTCGGCTTCCTCATGGGCTGGTATCCGACGGTGCGCGCCGTGGTCGAGCCGTACATCCAGTTCTTCCGCACCATCCCGCCGCTCGCGATGATTCCGCTCGCGGTCGTGCTGCTGGGGATCGGCGAGGTGCCGAAGATCGCCGTGATCTACCTGGCCTCGTTCATGGCCTGCGTCGTGGCCTCCTTCCAGGGCGTCGTCGACGTGGACAAGACCCTGATCAACGCGGCCCGGGTGCTGGGAGCCTCGGACCGCGTCATCTTCGCCAAGGTGGTCGTGCCGGCGTCCACCCCGTTCATCCTCGTCGGCATGCGGATCGGCCTCGGTGCGTCCTGGGCCACCGTGGTCGCCGCCGAACTCATCGGTGCGCAGGAGGGGTTGGGCTACCGGATGCAGAAGGCGGCCACCTGGTTCGACATGGACGCGATCTTCGTATCGCTGATCACTATCGGAGTGCTCGGGCTCGTCATGGACCGGCTGTTGCTGCTGGCCGAGCGACGCCTCACCGGCTGGCAGGAGCGACGATGAACAGCAAGATCAGTTTTCGTGGCGTGGTGAAGACCTTCCCGCTGAAGAGCGCCACCTTCACGGCGCTGGGCGGGGTGAGTCTGGACATCGCGGACCAGGAGTTCGTCACCGTCGTGGGCCCGTCCGGCTGCGGCAAGTCCACGCTGATGAGCATGGCCGCGGGTCTGCAGGAGCCCGACTCGGGCAGCGTCCTGGTCGACGGCACACCGGTGTCCGGCCCCGGCCCCGACCGGGGTGTGATCTTCCAGCAGTACGCCCTGTTTCCCTGGCTGACCGTGCGGCAGAACGTGGAGTTCGGGCTCAAACTCGCCGCCGTACCCGCCGAGGAGCGCAGGCGGCGCGCGGACGAGGCCATCGGCCTCGTCGGACTCGGTGAGTTCGCCGACGCCCTGCCCAAGACGCTGTCCGGCGGCATGAAGCAGCGCTGCGCCATCGCCCGCGCGTACGCGGTGGACCCTCAAGTGCTGCTGATGGACGAGCCGTTCGGTGCTCTCGACGCGCTCACCCGCGTGCAGTTGCAGGACCAGTTGCTGGAGACCTGGAGCCAGGAGAAGCGGACCGTGCTGTTCATCACCCATGACGTGGACGAGGCCGTCTACCTGGCCAACCGTGTCGTCGTCATGGCGGCGGGCCCCGGGCGCATCCACCGCGTCATCGACGTGGACCTGCCCTATCCGCGTACGGAGGAGATACGGCTGTCCGCGGAGTTCCGCCGCATCCGCAACGAAGTCTGGACGTCCGTCTACCACCAGGACGAAGCCACCTCGGCCGCCTAACCGCCCGACGGCTTTCCGCCACCCACCCTCGTTCTGCACCGAGAGGATCCATCCACCATGTCCCGAAGCACGGTCAGGCACGCCCTCACGACACTGCCCGCCGTATTCATGCTGTCGCTGTCCGTGAGTGCGTGTTCCGGGAGCGGGTCCGGCGACGACTCCACGGTCAGGTTCGGCTACATCGGTGACTACAACGGGGCCAGTCTGCTGGCGGTCGCCGAGAAGCAGGGGCTGTGGAAGAAGGCCGGGCTGACCGCGGAGGTGAAGTCGTTCAACAACGGCCCGGTGCAGATCCAGGCGCTCGGTGCCGGCAACCTCGACTACGGCTACATCGGCCCCGGCGCCATGTGGCTGCCCGCCTCCGGCCAGTCCAAGATCATCGCCATCAATACGCTCACGTACGCGGACCGGGTCATAGGCCAGCCCGGAATGGAGTCCATGAAGGACCTCAAGGGCAAGCGGATCGGCGTGCCCGAGGGCACTTCCGGCGACATGATCCTCAACATCGCGCTGGAGGAGGCCGGGATGACCGACAAGGACATCGCCAAGGTCAACATGGATCCGTCCACGATCGTCTCCGCTTTCTCCTCCGGGAAGATCGACGGCGCCGGCTTCTTCTATCCGGCCATCGACACCATCAAGCAGAAGGTGCCGGACCTGGTGGAGGTCGCCAGCACCAAGGACACCGGGGATTCCTTTCCCACCGCGTTCGTCGCCGGCAACGAGGTGCCGGAAGAGAAGAACAGCAAGGTGGTCAAGGTGCTGCAGCAGGCCAACGACTGGCGCCAGGAACACCCCGAGGAGACCATCGCGCTCACCGCGAAGCTGCTGGAGGTCTCCGAAGCCCAGACGAAGGCCGACGCCTCCCACGTCCAGGCCCTCTCCACCGCAGACCTGGCCGCCAGGTCGAAGAGCGGTGAGGTGGACAAGTGGCTGAAGACACTCGGTGACTTCTTCGTACGCAACAAGCAGCTGGACGAGAACCCCGATCCGGGTGAGTACTACGCGGGCGAGCTCTACGAGAAGGCGCAGGGCGAGTAGGGGGCGAAAGCGTCCTGCGGGACCGCGTCCTTACTGCTCGCCAGGCAAGTCGATACGCCCGTACGACTCGAAAGGCACCGCCGTGCGCCACAACATGCTCTTCCTCATGACCGACCAGCACCGCGTCGACACCCTCGGCGCCTACGGCAACCCGCACGTGCGCACCCCCAACCTGGACCGCCTCGCCGCGCAGGGCACCCGCTTCGACAGCTGCTACACGCCGACCGCCATCTGCACTCCGGCCCGGGCCAGCCTGCTGACCGGCGCGGCACCCTTCAGACACAAGCTGCTCGCCAACTACGAGCGCAACGTCGGGTACTTGGAGGACCTCGCCGACGGCCAGTTCACCTTCGCCGAGCAACTGCGCAGCGAGGGCTACAACCTGGGCCTCCTCGGCAAGTGGCACGGCGGCGTCCGGCGCACCGCCGCCGACTACGGCTTCCAGGGCCCCGACCTCGCCGGCTGGCACAACCCCGTCGATCACCCCGACTACCTGGCCTACCTCAAGCAGAACGGCCTTCCCGCATACGCCATCAGCGACCGGATGCGCGGCACGACCCCCAACGGCAGCCCCGGCAACCTCCTCGCGGCCCGGCTGCACCAGCCCGTCGAGGCCACCTTCGAGTACTACCTGGCGACCCGCACCATCGAGATGCTCCACCGCTTCGCCGGGAACGAGCAGGCCGGGGAGGGCGTCCCGTTCTTCCTCGCCACCCACTTCTTCGGCCCGCACCTGCCGTACATCCTCCCCGACGAGTACTTCGACCTGTACGACCCGGATCTGGTGGAACTGCCCGCCTCCATCGGTGAGACCTTCGCGGACAAGCCACCGGTGCAGAGCAACTACAGCAAGCTGTGGGCGTTCGACACCATGCCGATCGAGGACAGCCGCAAACTCATCGCCGTCTACTGGGGGTACGTCACGCTCATCGACAAGCAGATCGGCCGCATCCTCGACGCCGTACGGGAGCTGGGCCTGGACGAGCGCACCGCGGTGTGCTTCACCGCCGACCACGGCGAGTTCACCGGCGCCCACCGGCTGCACGACAAGGGCCCCGCCATGTACGAGGACATTTACCGCATCCCCGGGCTGCTGCGGGTGCCGGGCGCTGTACCCGGCCAGGTGCGCGAGGAGTTCGTCTCCCTCACCGACTACACGGCGACCATCCTGGAACTCGCCGGCAGCGACCCCGCCCCGGCCGTCGACAGCCGCAGCCTGCTGCCCCTTGCCCGCGGCGAACGGCCCGCCTGGGACGAGCACCACCTGGCCGAGTACCACGGCCACCACTTCCCGTACCCGCAGCGCATGCTGCGCACCCGGCGCTACAAGCTGGTCGTCAACCCCGAGTCGCGCAACGAGCTGTACGACCTGCAGACCGACCCGGACGAGCTCCTCAACCGCTACGACCATCCCGAACTCCGGTACGTACGCACACAGTTGATGCACCGCCTGTACCGCCTGCTACGGGACCGCGGCGACAACTTCTTCCACTGGATGACACCCATGTACGACGTGCCGACCGACCACGACACCACCCTGTCGTCGTTCGAGACGGAGAAGGCCGGCGGCGCGGGCTCCTCGACGCCCGCCGGTACGGATGCCTCGACACCGGTTCGCGGTACGCGATGAGCAGCCCACCGAGCGCAGGACGGGCATGTCCCTCCTGCTGCGCCCCCTCCCGCGTCGGCGCCGATGCCGTCGGCGCGGGGCGGCTCGCCCTCGCGCTCACGCCGCCCGCCGCCCGCACCCGGCCGCTCGGCTACGACACCCGCGTCGCCCTGCCCGGCGGAACCTTCCGTATGGGCACCGAGGACGCGGACGCGAACCCCAGCGACCGAGAGAGCCCCATCCGTGAGGCGGCCGTGGACGCGTTCGCCATCGACGCCTACGCCGTGACCACCGCCCGCTTCGCCGCCTTCGTCGCGGACACCGGGCACCGCACCGAGGCCGAGCGCCACGGCTGGAGCTTCGTCTTCGCCCGCTTTCTGCCAGGCGAATTGAGACGCATCTCCCCCCGCCCCGACGCCACCCCGTGGTGGTGCGGCGTGCAGGGAGCCACCTGGCGCACCCCGGAGGGACCCGGTAGCGACCTCGAAGGCCGCTGGGACCATCCCGTCACCCACGTCGGCTGGTCCGACGCCAAGGCGTTCGCCGAGTGGGCCGGCGGCCGGCTGCCCACCGAGACCGAATGGGAGTACTCCGCCCGCGGCGGCCTCGACCAGGCCCGCTACCCATGGGGCGACGAACTCACCCCCGACGGCGAGCACCGCTGCAACATCTGGCAGGGCACGTTCCCCACCAAGAACACCGCCGAGGACGGCTACACCGGCACCGCCCCCGTCCACGCCTTCCCGCCGAACGCCTACGGGCTCTACAACGTCTGCGGAAACGTCTGGGAGTGGTGCGCCGACCCCTGGGACCCCAAGTCCCGGGAGCTGCGCGTCATGCGTGGAGGCTCGTACCTGTGCCACGACTCGTACTGCAACCGCTACCGCGTCGCCGCCCGCACGGCCAACACCGTCGACAGCACGACGGGCAACCTTGGCTTCCGGGTCGCCTACCCCACCGACGGCCCTCGAGTGGCCGCGCTCATTTCCCCCACCCGGCTCACCTTCACCCCTTCCTCCTGAGCGATTGAAGAACGACGATGACTGATCAGCAGCCTCAGACCCTTGCCGACCTCGGCCTCTTCACCGGCGCGCCGCAGTACGAGAACTTCTGCCGGATCAAGGACTTCGCGGAAGTGCGGGAGATGGCTCCCTCGTCGAAGCCGCACGCCTGGCCCGTGGGGGACACGATCACGTTTCCTGATACGTACGAGTTCGACGGCACCGTCCGGTCGACCGAGGAGTTCCTGGCCGACACGGACACAGCGGCGCTTCTCGTGCTGATCGATGGCGAGATCCGATACGAGCGGTACCTGCTCACCGGAGGGCCGGACGTGCCGTGGGTGTCCATGTCGGTGGCCAAGAGCTTCGTCTCCGCCCTCGTCGGCATCGCGGTCGAGGAGGGGCACATCCGGAGCATCGACGAGGCAATCAGCGCCTACGTGCCGGTACTGCCCGGCTCCGCGTACGACAGGGTCACGATCAGGGACGTCCTGCAGATGTCGTCCGGCGCCCGCTGGAACGAGGACTACAGCGACCCGGACTCCGACATCTTCCGGCTCAGCCTGGCCACGCTGGGCATCGGCGGCACACTCGACGGCTTCGTCGCGAACATGGTGCGCGCGAGTGAGCCGGGCACCGTCTGCCGCTACAACTCCGGGGAGACGCAGGTGCTGGGCGCGCTCGTGGCCCGTGCGACAGGCCGCAAGATGGGCGACTACATGCAGGAAAAGCTGTGCGAGCCACTCGGCATGACCTCGCCCGGCTACTGGGTCCTCGACCCGGCCGGAACGGAGATGGCCTACGGCGGGCTCAACCTCACCGCCCGCGACTACGCCCGGATCGGAGAGCTGTACCGGGGCGGCGGCGTGTGGCAGGGCGAGCAGATCATCCCCGCCGCATGGGTGCGCGATTCGGTGACCGTCGCCGCCCCGCACCTTGAGCCCGGCCGCCCGGTCATCGGCGGCCACCCGACCGGCCTGGGTTACGGCTACCACTGGTGGCTCCCGGCCGGTGACCGCGGCGAGTTCAGCGCGATCGGTGTCTACAACCAGTTCGTCCACGTCGACCCGACCGCCCGCACCACCATCGTCAAGCTCTCCGCCAACCGCAGGTACGGCACCTCTGCAAAAGAGTCCACCAACCGCGAGATGGAAACGGTCGCCTTCCTGCGCGCGCTCGCTCGACGCAACAACTGAGAGGGCGTCAAGTCCGTTTCTGGTAGAGGCCTCGTCCCTCTGGAGCCCGCGCGGTGGGCGCCCCCGTACGGGATGCTCACGGACCGCTACGGCGTCACCTGGGATCGTCCGCCCGCCCGGCCCACGAGCGCGCCGCCGCATGACCACGGTGCTCGACACCCGCTCTTCAGCCCGGGTCCCCAGTGAGTGGCTGGGTGTTGATGACGGTGAGCAGGTCCAGCTTGTCGGCGCTGTCAGTGCCCACTGCGGGGGTGAACCAGAGCAGCCGCTGACGGCCGTCCTCGCTGAACAGGTTGAGGCAGTTGACGTCGAGCACGCCCAGGTCGGGGTGGACGAGGCGTTTTCGGTCGTTGCGACGAAATGCCACGTCGTGCTCGGCCCAAAGCTCGGCGAACTCGGGCGAACGGTGGAGCAGGTTCGCGACCATCGAACTCGCTTCGGTGTCCCGGGCGTCCCGACGTGCCGCTGCGGCCCGCAGGTCGGCGGCGAACGCCCGGGACTGCGTCGCGTGCTCCTCCTCCGGATAGAGCCGTCGTGCCTCGGGGTCGGTGAACCACCGGTGGATGAAGCTCGCCTCCCGGCCGCGGAACCCCGACTGGTCACCGAGCAGCGCGACGGCGAGCGGGTTCTGCACGAGGGTGACATGCAGGTCGGTGATGACCTGGGCGGGCGTCGAGGTCAGCCGCGTGAGCAGGTCGAGCATGCCGGGATGGATGTGCGAGGAGAACCCGCCCTGGACCGGGACAGGGCGGTCCGCGAGATGGTAGAGGTGATCGCGCTCGTCGGCGGTCAGCCGCAGCGCCCGCGCGAGGGCCGCGAGCATCTGCTCGGACGGTTGAGAGCCGGCGCCGCGTTCCAGCTCGTTGTAGTAGTCCACCGATGCACCCGCGAGCTGGGCCACCTCGTCGCGACGCAGCCCGGGCACGCGGCGCCGCGGCCCGGAGACGAGCCCGACCTCCTCGGGGCGGATGCGCTCCCGCCGGGATCGCAGGAACGCCCCCAGCTCGGCGTATTTCGTGGCCTTCATGGCGACCAGTCTGCGGCAGCCGGGGCAGCTGACACAGGGGATGACATCCCCTGGTACCGCCCGCAAGTGCCCCACATCGTGGAGGCATGACTTCCATCGACACCACCCGAGAGGCGGTCGGCCGGGTCGCCGTCGTCACCGGGGGCTCGCGCGGCATCGGCCGGGCCGTGTCCCACAGGCTCAGCGCCGACGGCTTGGCCATCGTCGTCAACTACGTCGGCGACACCGCCGCCGCCGAGGAGACGGTGGCCGCGCTCACCGCCGCTGGCGGCAAGGCGATCGCGGTCCGGGCCGACGTCGCCGACGAGAAGGCCGTCGCCGCGCTCTTCGACCAGGCCGAGGCGGCATTCGGGGGCGTGGACGTCGTCGTGAACGCCGCCGGACGCCTGGCACTCGCGCTCATCGCCGATCTCGACCTGGACGTCCTCGACCAGCTGCACCGCACCAATATCCGCGGGGCCTTCGTGGTCGCCCAGCAGGCCGCCCGGCGCCTGCGCGCAGGCGGTTCCTTCGTGAGCTTTTCCACCTCCGTCGTTGGCACCCAGTTCCCCAACTACGGTGCGTACGCCGCCAGCAAGGGCGCCGTCGAGGCGATGACCCTGATCCTGGCGCGCGAGCTGCGCGGGCGCGACATCACCGTGAACACTGTCGCCCCAGGCCCGACCGCCACCGAGCTCTTCCTCGAGGGCAAGACCGAGGAGCAGATCGATACGCTGGCCAAGACGCCGCCACTGGAGCGCCTGGGCACTCCGGAGGACATCGCCGATGTCGTCGCATTCTTGACCAGTGCCGAGGGCCACTGGATCAACGGCCAGATCCTGCGCGCGAACGGCGGCATGGTGTGATGTCCGGCCCGACCGGCAGCGGCCATTCCGCACCCACATCGACCCCAGTCGCGACGGCAGCGAGGTCGTCGACGCGATCGCGGACCCCATCCGGGTGGAGTTCTACCGCCGCGTCGGCATCGAGGAACTCTTCCCGCCTCTGACCGGCCTCTGGCGAATCGGCCACCAGCACCCCGCCCAACCTCCGCACGCGCAGAAGCAACCCTAGGAGAGCCACCATGCCATTCGCCCACTTCAAGGTCCCCGCCGGCACCATCACCGCGGAGGACAAGAAGAAGCTCATCGAGCGCACCACCGACCTGTTCGCCGAGATCTACGGAGACCGGGCGCGACCGACCGCGGTCGTCCTCGTCGACGAGGTCGTCGACGGCGGCTGGGGTGTTGCCGGCAACGTCCTGACCGCCGCCATGCTCAACGGCGACGACTGACGCCGCACCTTCCCGGTGCTTGTCGACCGGAGGAAGTATCCGTTCGGCGACTGGATTCCAGGCATGCCGGAGGCCGCCACCCGCTGGAACCCAGTGGGTGGCGGCCTCATGCCTTCCTTACCAGCTCCAGGTAGTGGTTCCAGTCCCAGTTGCATCCGGGGTCGGTGTGGGAGGAGTGAGGCACCTCGTTGTGCCCCCGTATGTGGGTGCGGTCCAGCGGAATCGCGTATCGCGCGCACACCGCCGCGGTGAGCGCCGCCGACGCGGCGTACATCTCCTCGGTGAACCAGGCAGGGTCATGGACCCAGCCCTCATGTGCGATGCCGATGCTGCGGTTGTCGTAGTCGTCGTCGCCGGCGTGCCGGGCGATGTCCTTCTCCCGGACGCACTGGCCGATGTGGCCGTCTGCCGAGCGGACTACATAGTGGGTGGAGGTGCGCCGGTCGGGATTCCGGTAGACGGCGACTGTGTCGTCGAAATGCTCGTGCGTGACGTGGATGACCACGTAGTCCACGGGGTAGCTGCTGGGGCGCCGCGAGACGCGGTAGTTGGCGGGGGAGGCGGGCAGCCACTGCGCGCCGGAGTGGTCGATGGCAGCAGGGGACGAGCCGGCGCGGGCGGCAGCACCGGTGCCCGTGCCGGTGGCGGCTGCCGCGGTGAGCGTGACGGCGGCACCGCGCAGGACTGTGCGGCGGGAGGGGGCATTCGGGGGCATGGTGTCTCCGGTGGGGAGCTGGAAGCAGAGTGCTCGCATGGCGGACGTGCATGGGCGCGGTCGGGATACCGACGTCGCGAAGTTCCGGGCGCGCGACGTACCCGGTCAGGTCCGGTGCCAGTTGTGCTGGGGCAGTTTGGGGTTGTACTTCCCCTTGGGCAGGTCGTCGGTGAGGCGCAGGGACCAGCGATGCAGGCGCTCCAGCAGTTCGGCCCGCACCTTCCGCAGCTCCGGATCGTCCCAGCGGTTCGTCAGCTCCATCGGGTCGGTGTCGAGGTCGTACAGCTCGCCGGTGCCATCGACGTGGGAGTACAGCTTGTAGTGGTCGTGCCGAAGCGCCCGTGAAGTGCCGCTCTGGGTGACGGTGTTCAGCTCGTCGTAGCGGGTGCCCTCGTACGGGAAGTGCAGCTCCGGCCGGGCGTCGTCCGGGTAGGGCAGGCCGCCGTAGCCGCGCTCGACGACGATGTCCGCGAACTCCGCGGCCGGGTATTCGGCGCCGGTCAGCAGCTGCCACAGGCTGCGGCCCTGCACCCCCAGCGGGATCGGCCGGCCGACCACCTCGCACACGGTGGGCAGCAGGTCGGCGAGCGAGACGAAGTCCCGCTCGTTGTCGCGGGCCTTGACGCCGCAGCCGTGCACCACCATCGGGACGCGGGCGAGCGCCTCCGGCATCCCGGCTCCCTTGCGCTGCAGGCCGTAATCGCCCACATAGTCACCGTGGTCGGAGAGGAAGACCAGCAGGGTGTTCTCCCACAGGTTCTGCTCCTTGAGATGCTCGACCAGCCGGCGCAGCTGGTCGTCGATCAGGCGGAGCATGCCGCAGTACGTGGCACGGTAGCGGCGCCACAGCTGGTCGTAGCCGGGCCGCTTCTCCTCCACCAGATCGCGCAGCCATTTGTACGCGCCGCCTTTCTCCTCGGCTGCCTCGGGGCCGCACTTCCGGTCCGGGACCTCGTCCTCGCCGAAAAGGGAGAAGTACGGCTCCGGCGCCTGGTACGGGTTGTGCGGCTCGGGCATCGACACCCAGGAGAAGAACGGCTTCGACTCGTCCCGGGCGTCGATCTGTTTGATGGCGTCGGAGACGATCCGGTGCGCGTACTGCAGCTCCACCGGGAACGGGGTGGGATCCTTCGTCGGCCCGTTGTCGATGGACTTCAGCCACTTCGAGAACGCCCGCTGCTCGGTCGTCTCATCCGGCCCGGACTCATGCCCGTACGGGCCGGCGAAGGCGTCGAAGTCCTCCTTGCTGCCCCGGTACATGTGCGTCTTGCCCGCGTAGAACCGCTGGTAGCCGGCCGCGCCCAGCACATCCAGCAGGTCGTCGCCGCGCGTCACTTGCTCCGGCGTGGTGTTGGAGTTCTGCCGCACCCGGTGGGTGCTCGGCCAGCGCCCGGTCAGCAGGCTGGTCCGCGCGGGAACACACGCCGGGGCGGTGGTGTACGCGCGGCGCAGCCGGGTGCCGTCCTTGGCCAGCGAATCGAGAAACGGCATCGTGTCGAGCGGAAAGCCCTCACCGGCGGTGAAACCGGCGCGGTGCTGGTCCGTCATCACGAACACGATGTTCGGAGCCGTCGGGCAGCTCACAATGTCCCTTTCCGGTTCGGACGACGACGTTGGACGTACAGGCGGTTGCCCTCCGGTCCGGTCCACTCCAGGCGTACGACGCCGGCCACCGCGGAATCGTCGATGCGCGCCGGATCGGCCCAGTAGCCGAACGCGGGATTCCGGAAGAACGTGGCCCACAGGCGGCCGTTGTGGTCGGTGAAGAAGTTGTTGTGGCCGGCGCCGACGCCCGCGGTCCAGCGCTTGGAGTACGGCCCCTCGAAGCGGTCCGCGACGGCGACGACAGCGTCGTACTGGTACTGCGTCCGGTCGGTGCCGGGCGGGTCGTAGGCGTAGCGGGTGCTGCCGTCGGGGTTGGCGGACGTGCGGTCCCAGGCGGCGTGCAACAGGTAGTACTTGCCGCCGTGCCTGAAGACGTACGCACCCTCGAGATAGGGCTCGGGGTCGTACGCCGTCTGCTGGAACGACGGGAGATTCGTCGCCGGGACGATGTCCTCCATGTCGTCCCGGAACTTCGCGTACAGGTTGTTGTGCAGCACCAGCCACGCGTCGCCGCCCTCGGTGTAGAGGCTGCCGTCGATGTGGTAGCGGGCGATGGGCTTGGCGGGTGCCGGCTTGGCGGGGACCAGGTCGCCGAAGGGCTTGTCCAGATTGCCCTGGACGAGGCGGTACGGCCCTTCGACCCCGCCCTCGCTGACGAGCATGAACGACCCGGTCTTGAGCGCGTTGTCGCCCATGCAGGCCATCAGGTACCAGGTGCCGCGGAAGTAGTGCAGCTCCGGCGCCCAGACATTGCCGCGTCTGCCGCCCTCGTCGTCGTACCAGTGCTCCTGCCAGGGGGCCACGACCGTACGCGCAGGGCGGTTCTCGCCGGCGAATTCGGGCGACCACACCTTGCCCTTCTCGGCGTCGGGGCGGATGCCGGTGGTGTCGGCCAGCCGCCACGGACCGCGCAGGGACGGTGCCGTCCACACGAAGATGCCGTCGTTCCACGGGGTGGCCGTGGTGAGCCCGGGCACCCGGCTGGTGCCCGTCGCCACGTACAGCGGACGGCCGTCGACGACAAAGCAGTTGACGTAGGTGTCACGCATCCAGACCCGGCCGAGCTGCTCGTCGCGGGGGCGCAACTCGAGGTTCAGGAGAAACGAGTTGTCCGCGCGCGGCCACAGGTCTTGGCGGGTGTCGGCGAGGCCGTACGGTTCCGGGTCGGGCCAATTCGCCGGGTAACGCCGGCCACCCGATGCGGCCTGCGCCGGTACCGCCTGGGCAGCCGCCGCCCCCAGCGATCCGGCCAAGCCGACGAGGCCGGCCGCACCGACCGTCCTGGCCGCACCGGACAGCAGCGCCCGCCTGCCGATCCGGGGCGCGTTCTCGGGACCGGTACTCATCAGTCGAACTCCCCATCATCGTCCAGCGCTTCGGCGTGCCGACCCGGCCTGAGACGGCGTCCCTGGGTGGCGTACGGCCCAGCATGCGAAGGCCCGCTGATTTTCGTCAACAGGTCGGATAATTAATCCGGACCGTTCGGTACGCGAACGCGCCTCCTGCGGGGAGTCCAGGTCCGGACCGTGGAGATGCTGCCGAGGTAGGCGGGAGGGAGGTGGGCCGACCGGTGCCGGCCAGGAGGGCTGTGCGAGGTCGGGCAGCGGCCTGCGGGCGACTTCGCGCGCGTCGTCCGGCGAGAGGCCCAGCATGCGCAGGACCATCTCGGCGAGGTTCGCGGCGGCCTCGTCCCCGTCCAACTCGGGGCGGGCGAATCTCAGTTCCACCAGCGACAGCAGGGTCCCGCCGATGGCGGTCAGGGCGACGGCCGGGTCGAGCGTGACGAAGCGGCCGGAGGCGATGCCGGCCTCCGGGGCGTGCAGCGCCCGGGAGGTAAGTCCGTTGTCCGAGTGGAGGTGGCCCAAGCCGCGGCGGCGCAGGACCTGCATGAGTTCCGGGTGCGACTCGGCCATGCGAGCGCTGAGCCGGAACCCGGCGGAGAGGAGCTCCGCAGGGTCGTCGATCCCGGTCATCCGATCGTCGAAGGTCTGGCCGATCTCCTCCAGCGCATCCATCACCGCCGCCTCGAACAGTGCGGTCTTGGACTCGAAGTGGCTGTAGAAGGAGCCGAAGCCGACGTCCGCGCGCTCGGCGATCGCCTGGATACTGGCGCTGGCGCGCGGCGCCGCTCGAACCGGGTGCTGGGCGGGGCTGACGTAGGCATGGGCCGAGTCTGGCTAGTGCTGTGACCGCGTATGTTCGCCGGGTTGGTGGTCGTGGCGGTTGGATGTGCGGTGACGTCCGTTCGACCGGTGGAGGCGCGGTG
>NZ_BAAGPS010000089.1:0-3839 GCF_054783935.1 Streptomyces pseudoechinosporeus | reverse complement strand
AGCCAGTCCCGCAGTCCGCCTGAAACAAGATCACCGGACTCTACGAAACTCGGGGCAGCTCAGACTGACAATGTTCCGCATTCCCCCCAACTTCCCCTGCAGTCACGGTCTTCACGCTACGAGGGGAGGGACACTCTGCCGACCACTCCCATCCATTTTCCGTTGCATCCTGGTGGCCACAGAGCTCAACCGAGGCAGCCCTCTGGGCGCTCCCACACCTCGGCGCGTGCCGCTCGCACTGGATGACCATGGCGCTTCCGTCCGACAGCCGTCCGACCGCATCTGCCCCTTGATCGTCGGCCCCGCCCGCCCACCTAACGTCAGCCCATCCGTCCTGCGGCACAAGTAGGCCACGACGTCTTCGAACCCGTCACCGAAGAACAGGCACATGGCCAGGACGAAGTACACCACCGCCCAGGCCGGGAGCAGGCGCACACGTTTCTCACGGCGCCCGGCCCTGTCCACGACCTCGTCGACCAGCCCTCTGGGGACCGGTTCGTGAACACCTCAATCGCCACGTGATCAGTCAACCTGCCATCAGCTACGGCTCGTTGACGCTGCGAACCCCACCCGCCATATCCAACAGCCCAGTCCGCCCGGCCCCGCCAACTAAGCGGCATTGCCATCAGACCCGGAGCACTTCAAGGTGTCTACGGCGGAGTCCTGCCATCCCGCAGAGAACCCTTCGCCCCACGGGGCCGCACCCATGAACGCCCGTCCGGCCGGCCCGAGGACGGTTGGATACAGTGCGCGAGACGGCAGCCTGGTCAGAGAGGGGAAGCGTGACCGACACCAGCGACACCCGACCCGCCGACAGCGAGGTGCAAGCTCCGCGGCAGAGCCGACTGCACCGCCTGATGCGCTACATCCCCCTGATCGCCCCCATCCTGCTGTGGGCCGTGCCCTGCTGGGTGCTCCTGCACGCCGGCCAGCACTGGCCGCTGCCCGTCACGCTGGTCGGCACCGCCCTGTTCGCCCTCGGCCTCGTTGGTATGCCGCTCGCGATGGCGCGCGGCCACGGCCGGCGCCAGCAGGACCGGGCGGCGATCGTCGGTGACACCCTGCTGGGCGCCAGCTGGGTTCTGTTCACCTGGTCCGTTCTGCTCGGCGTCCTCTTGCGGTTCGCCCTGACCATGGCCGGCGTCGGCGAGAGTCAGGACCGGGCCCGAATCGTCACTTGGGCCGTCCTCGGCATCACCGCCGTACTGCTCGCCTGGGGGTACGCCGAGGCCCGCCGCGTGCCACGCGTGCGCCGCCTCGACGTACAACTCCCGCGGCTGGGTGCCGGGTTGGACGGCACCCGCGTCGTCCTCATCACCGACACCCACTACGGCCCGCTCGATCGCGCTCGCTGGTCGGCACGGGTGTGCGAGACGGTGAACACGCTGGAAGCCGACCTGGTCTGCCACACCGGCGACATCGCGGACGGCACGGCCCAACGCCGCCGCGCCCAGGCCGTCCCACTCGGTACCGTGCAGGCCACCCGGGCCCGGGTCTACGTCACCGGAAACCACGAGTACTACAGCGAGGCCCAGGGCTGGGTCGACCTGATGGGCGAGCTGGGCTGGGAGCCGCTGCGCAACCGCCATCTGGTGCTCGAACGCGGAGGCGACACCCTCGTGGTCGCCGGCGTGGATGACGTCACCGCCGAGTCCTCCGGCCTGGCAGGCCACCGCGCCCACCTCGCCGGAGCCTTGAACGGCGCCGACCCCGACCACCCTGTCCTGCTCCTGGCCCACCAGCCCAAGTTCGTCGACCGGGCGGCAGCCGACGGCATCGACCTCCAACTCTCCGGCCACACCCACGGCGGCCAGATATGGCCCTTCCACCACCTGGTCCGCATCGACCAGCCCGCCCTCGCCGGCCTCAGCCACCACGGCACCCGCACCCTCCTCTACACCAGCCGCGGCACCGGCTTCTGGGGCCCGCCGTTCCGCGTCTTCGCCCCCAGCGAGATCACCCTGCTCGTGCTCCGCTCCCCGCACCTGCCCACCTCGCCGTAGCACTGGACGGGCCAACACATCCGCTTGGAGCAGTCCACGAGCCGAGGGGTGCGGCGTCGACAGATGACCAGTCCCGTCCACTGAGGACAAGATCCGGACCATTCCCGGGCCGACGGCTCCAACGAGCCATACGTGGCCACACGCAGGTCAACGACGCGTGACGCCTGCCCACCAGCAGACCAAGAATCTGCTGGTACCGGCGTCGGATAACTTCACACGGTTCCCGAACCGCAGCCCTTGGCACGCGGCCAAGGGAAACACGCTGGTCACGGCAGGCAGAGACCGCGTGGTGGTCGCGTGTGGTCGCACGAGACTGGAGGTGTCGGCCCTTCCCTCCGCCTCCGGGAGGCGATCCCCATGCGCACCACCACCGACCGCGGCCGCATCTACCGCAGATGCGGCTGCCGAGACACCCACCGCCGCCAGCCCGGAGCCCACTGCCCCCACCTGCTCACCGACCATCACCACGGGACATGGACCTTCGCCGTCGACGTCCCCGCCCCACCGTCCGGCGAGGCGGCTTCACCAGCCACGACCCCGCCGAGGCCGCGCTGCGGACGTTCCTGGAGGGCGAGGCCGGCGGCTTCAACGCCGACCCGAACCAGACCGTCGCCGACTACCTCCACACCTGGCTGGCAGCGAAGGCGCTGGTGCTCAAGCCGACGACCATGACCCGCTACCGCGACTACGTCCACAACGACCTCGTCCCCGCCTTCGGCAGCCTCAGGCTGGACGACCTCCGGCACCGGCACATCACCGCCTTCGTGACCAGCCAGCTCACCGCCGGCCGCGGCCGCACCACCCTCTACCGGTGCCTGGCCACCCTGTCCAGCGCGCTGGGCGACGCCGTCCGCCAGCACCGCCTCGCCCACAACCCCGCCAGCCCACCGGCACTGCGCCGGCCACCCGCGCCGGAGCGCCGGATCTGGACCGCCACCAAGGCAGTCCGCTTCCTCCAGCACTGCCACCAGGCCGACCCGGACATGGCCGACCTGTTCGAGTTCCTCATCGGCACAGGCCTGCGCAAGGGCGAGGCGCTCGGCCTGCACTGGGACGACGTCCACCTCACCGAACGAGTGCTGTACGTGCGGTGCACGCTCTCCGCGATCGACAACAACCGGCTCGTCATCACCCCGCCCAAGACCCGCTCCAGCAAGAACTGGGTGGCCATATCCCCCCGCGTCGCCGCCGCCCTCCGGCACCGGGCCCGGTCAGCGCCCCGGACCCACAGCGATCCCCGCGCCCCCTTCACGGGCCTTGTCTTCTGCCGACCCGACGGCCGGCCGCTGCGGCCCAGCGGCGTCCTCGACCGGCTCCGGCAACTGTCCGACGAAGCCGGCGTCCCCCGGGTGACCGTTCACGACCTGCGCCACCTGGCCGCCACCCTCACCATCACCGCCGGCGTCCCGCTCACCGTGGTCTCCAAAACCCTGCGCCACTCCACCCTGTCGACCACGGCCAACATCTACAGCCACCTCACCCAGCAAGCCGCCCGCGAAGCCGACGACACCATCGAGCAGACCTTCACGCGGGTCGAGCAGAAAGCCAGCCGCGATGCCCGGCTGAATCGGCTGCGATCACCACGGACCACATCAAGTGGCTTCGCGAAGCCCTCAACCGGCTCCGCTCCCCCGCCCCGCCCGAGGACGGTGCTCGCCGACCGTTCCCTTCCCTGGCTGCACATACTGGAACGGGCAACACGGCCGGCTGCTTCAGCGTTTGAGCCGATGCTGCCGATCGGGAAGTACGGGAACGGATAGACCGTCCTGGCCACGGAGTTGGCGGCGAGTACACCCCCGGCAGTCGCCGACTCGGCTGAGGACAACGAACCGGGCC
>NZ_BAAGPS010000088.1:0-4542 GCF_054783935.1 Streptomyces pseudoechinosporeus | reverse complement strand
TCACCCCGGCGGGAAACCTGTTCGACCCACGCGTTCCATGATCGGTTGAGATACGGCTTCTCAGACCTTCGGAGGAGAGCAGTCGTGACCAAGATCAGTCGCCGTGGTGTGCTGCATGCCGCGCCGCAAGCCAAGCCGTCAGGCCCGGAAAGGAACTCTGGGCGACGGCGACCGAGGATTCCGTGAAGCATGTGGTGCCTCCGGTGTTGAGCGTGCTGGTCGCTGCCGGTCTGTTCGTCGCTCCGGTATCGGCAGCGCCGGCTTCCGAGGTGCGCTCGACCAAGCCGTTCCCCACGGTGTTGAACTCGGCTTCTCCCCCGAGGGCATCGCCATCGACGAGCGCGTGGCCTACACCGGGTCGCTGGTCGACGGGTCGATCCAGCGCATCAACCTGAAGACCGGTGCGACCGAGCAGTTCGCCCCGTCGCCCGGCCCGAGCCGGGTCGCGGTCGGTATGCACGTCGACCGCTTCGACCGGTTGTGGGTGGCCGACGGCGGCAAGGGCTTCGGCCGGGACCTCATCACCGGTTTCCGGGTGTACGACACGAGGTCCGGCGCGCTGCTGGCCGATGTCCCGGTCCCCGACGCCGTGTTCCTCGTCCGTCTCCGTGGCACTGACACTGCGTACCGAAGCCGCCAACACCTGCCCACGTCCGGCAGTAGCCAGCTCGCAGTGGCTCTTCTCCGGCCGCCAGCCCGGACAGCCCGGTCAGCTCCAAGTCCATCTGCGTCAGATCGGCGTCCCTCCGCAGTGCGCAGGACCTCCGCGATCCGTCAGCTCGTCCTCCAGGCCCCGGCCCCCGTCATCGCGAAGGCACTCGGCTATCACGACAAGACCGTCACCCGCCTGGTCACCGACAGACGGGTCCGGGCAGTGACAGGCAGATGACAGTCGATCGGTAGGGAACCGACAGCCCAGATGCCTGGTGGCCTACAGCAACTGGCTCATACCGTCTGTTGTCATGAACGTAAACCACGAGGAAGAAGTGCACGAGCACGACCGGGGCCTCTCCTACGACCTTCCCCTTCTCGCCCGTCGCCGGATGGTACGGCTGCTGGCGGGGGTGAGCCTGGTGCCGCTGGTGGGCTGCACTTCCGAGGAGGAGACCACGGCGTCCTCGTCCCCGTCGCCCTCCCCGTCGCTCTCCCCGTCGTCGTCCTCCCCGTCGCCCGTTCAGTGCGAGACGATCCCCGAGGAGACCGAAGGCCCCTTCCCCGGCGACGGTTCCAACGGCGTCAACGTCCTGAGGGAGAGCGGTGTCGTCCGCAGCGACATCACGAAGAGCTTCGGCGACTCCGCGGGGGGTACCGCCGAGGGCGTGCCCCTGACGATCACGCTCACGGTGGTGGACGCCGCCTCCGGCTGCGGCACCCCCAAGAAGGGCGCCGCCGTCTACATCTGGCAATGCGACCGGGAGGGCAGGTACTCCCTGTACAACGACGGCGTGACGGACGAGAACTACCTGCGCGGCGTCCAGGAGGCGGACGACAAGGGACAGGTCACGTTCAAGAGCATCTTCCCCGGCTGCTACCCGGGCCGCTGGCCGCACGTCCACTTCGAGGTGTACGGCAGCCTGGCCGACGCCACGGCGGCCAGGTCCATCACGAACACCTCGCAGCTCGCGCTGCCGAAGGACGTGAGCGACAGGGTGTACGCCACCGACGGCTACAGCGAGAGCGTGAGGAATCTCAGCGAGCTCTCCCTGGAGTCGGACAGCATCTTCAGCGACGGCTACAACCAGCAGCTCGCGACGGTCACCGGCAGCGTCGAGCAGGGGTACACCGCGACGCTGACAGTTCCGGTGTGACCCGTCACAGATGAACGGCTCGGGGTTCATTCCGCGCGCTCTACATCCAGCCTCTCCGGCTCCCACCCCATCCCACCGACAGGGGCACTGAGCTGCCACTTGGCTTGACTCTGTCTGGAATCCTGCCGTGGTCGAGGTCAGCCGCGGCGGCTCGCGAGTACGCAGCAGCCGCAGCCGGCCGCATGGGCGGCTCCGAGCGACCTCAAGCGCGCTGCCCATGGCCCCCCGAGGCTGCTATGTCTTGTCAAGCCGCTTGAGCGAGCTCTTCCGCATTCAGTTGGCTCCGTCGTTCGAGGATCTTGAAGATCTGGCGGCAGATGTTGCGTTTGAGGCACCGCTGCGCGTCGCGGGAGCTCTTCCCCTCGCTGACGCGGCGGGCGACGTACGTCTTCGTGGCGGGGTCCAGCCGCATCCTGATCAGGGTGATTGTGTGCATCGCTCGGTTCAGTTGGCGGTCTCCTGCCCTGTTGAGCCGGTGCTTGTTGGTCAGTCCGGAGGAGGCCGGGATCAGGGCGACACCGGCGAAGGACGCGAAGGCGGCCTCGGAACGGAACCGGCCCGAGTGTGACCAGCTGACGAGGATCTGAGCCGCGGTGATCGGACCGACGCCAAGTAACGTCAGTAGCTCTGGCGCCTGTTTGCGCACGAGCTGGAGGAGCTCGTTCTCCAGCTCGCGAGCTTCGGCCTGCAGGTGCCGGACGCGCTGGGCGGTGGACCGCAGGGCACGGATGGTCATGCGGTGCTCGGTGGACAATGCGGGACGGTCGCGGAGGCTGGCGCAGCGGGTGACCTGCTGTGATCGGCTCACGATCACCCACTCCTGCCATTCCTGCTCGGCCACGGCCAACTCGGCCTGGATGCGGTCGGCCTCCTCACGCAGCTCGTCCACGCGACGGCGAGCACCCAGCTCACGCTGTTCCAACAACCCAACCACCGACGGCATCCACGACCTCCCGGGTGGCGACAGCACGACAGGCCACTACTCCCACGGGACCGCCGACCCTACGCCCGACCAGCGGAAACGCAGCCCTCAAGTCCGGAAAGACAACGGCTTCTGAGGCGCCAGTGCACGTCGACTGGACAGCCGCCGCGCCGTTGGCAGTGGAGGCTCCGGAGATCTGCAGGCATTTGCCGCTGTTGACGTTGACCAGCCTGTAGTTGGAGCCGACGGCCGTGGGCACCCACTGCTGGTTGGCGCCGGAGTTGCAGTTCCCTGAGTTGACCGCTGCCCCGTCCGCCGTGCTCAGGCCCCAGACGTCCGCGCACTTGCCGCTGTTCCGGTTCAGCAGATGGTTGTTCGCAGCCCCCAGCGGGCTGGCGATGACCGGCCAGCCGCCCGCGAAGGTCACCTGGCGGATGTCGAGGGTCTCCTGCCCGGAGTTGTTGCCGTCGTAGTAGTGGTAGGCGAGGAATTTCGACGTGCCGTCGTCGTAGGCATCGGCTCCGCCGGCGGCCACCTTGGGGTAGGCGCCGGTCAGGACGGTGGTTCCGCCGTTGGAGGCCATGTCCGTACCGTTCTGGTCGAGGTACGGTCCCGTGATGCTGGTGGACCGGCCGACCACGGTGTAGTAGGTGCTGTTGGTCCCGCTGCAGCAGGTGCCCTTGGAACCGAAGAGGTAGTAGTAGCCGCCATTGAGGATGATCGTCGGGTTCTCGATGTTGACCGCGATGCGCCAGAGGTTGTGGTCGGTGGTGGACAGCTTGCCGGTGGACTGGTCCAGGACGTGCATGTAGGTGCCGGATCCGGTCCAGGAGCCCCAGGAGATGTACAGCCGGCCGTCCGGTCCCCAGTCGACGTTGGGGTCGATCGGGTAGTTGACGTCGGTGACCATGCCCTGGTCGGTCCAGGGGCCCTCGATGTTGGTGGCGGTGGCGAGGCCCATCACGGCGTAGTTGGTGCCCCAGAGGGAACCGGCGTAGTACAGGTGGTACTTGCCGTTGAAGTGCTTGATGTCCGGGGCCCAGATGTTCGGCGGGGTCGAGCCGAGCTTGTCGGTGATCCAGGACGGGGTCGACTCCCAGACGTTGCCCACCTTTGTCCATCCGGACGCCGCGGTGGCGTTGCACGTCTTGCGGATGGTGATGGCTCCGCTGGGGTTGAGCGAGTCGTTCTCGAACCCGGTGGAGAAGCCGTAGTAGCAGCTGCCCACCTTGATGACGCTCGGGTCGTGCATGCGGAGGTCACCGCTGAGCGCCTGGGCGGGAGAGGCGGTGACCAGGCCGAGAACGGTCAGGAAGGCGACCAGGGCCGCTGCGAGTGCGGGTCGGCCGCGTCTTGCGCCGATCCCGGGACGTGGCCCCGGGTCGTTGTGGGCGTGCATGCGAGACTCCTTTGTGTCGCTGTGGAGGGGCGGGGATCATCCCCGTCGGCGTCGGCCCTTTTCGGGCAGTGCTGTAACGCGCGTGGATCCTGGGAAATCGGCACGACGCGCGGATGCGGGCCGGACCGGCGGTTCCGCCGGATCACGTCGCCCCGAGGGACGGGTGTGGGGCCGGGCTCCGGTCCGCCCGGCATGGCTCGAGCCGCTGCCGGGGGTCCCTGACCGTCTGGCTAGTGCTGTGTCCGGAAACGATCACCGGGTTGGTGCGAGTGCCGGGTGCTGCTCGATCTGTTCCGTAGGCTCGGCCGCCATGGAAGCATCAATGTCCTTCGTCCATCACCTGGGCGTGTCCGCTTCAGACTTCGAGGCGAGTGAGCGGTTTTACACCGCTGCGCTGGAGCCGCTTGGAATCA
>NZ_BAAGPS010000087.1:0-35700 GCF_054783935.1 Streptomyces pseudoechinosporeus | reverse complement strand
CCCCACCCGCCTACGAGGCGCCCCACCCGCCGGAGGCAGGGGGCCTGGGGGCGCAGCCCCCAGTTTCGGGAAGGGGTGGGCTTGGGGAAAAGAACCCCCGGCCGGTCACACGGTGCGGCGGGAGCGGGCCAGAGCCAGGCCACCGAGGACCATGGCGATCACGCCCACGATCAGGGCCACGAAGGCTCCGCCCAGCCCGTTGCCGGTGCCGAGGCCACCGTCGGAGGTGGCCACGATCAGTCCACCGAGGGTGATGGCGATCAGACCCGTCGCCAGGGCCACGACGGTTCCGAGTCGCCCGGAGCCGATGCCGAAACGACCGGCGGGGCGGGCCAGGGCCAGCCCACCGATGACCACGCCGATCAGCCCAAGGACGGCGGCCGAGGTGGCTCCGAGGCGTCCGGCGCTCATGTCGAAGACACTGGCGGCGACCGGCTGGATCAGGGCTCCTGATGCGCTCATGTCCCTCTCCTTATTCGTACGTCTCGTTTGCGGGGTTGGATGCCTTCTGAGCATGTCGCCGGGAGCCCCGCCGGTCGTCCCGCAGGCGCATGCACTTCGCGCTGCCGCCGATGGCGCACGCGGTTGTCGCAGATGCTGCAGGCGCCGTGGAAGTACCGCGGGCGCGGTAGTCGGCCGCTCGTCCGTGAGCGGGACTCGCCTGCGGTGACATCCGGTTATGGTGCGCGCATGAGTGCAGGACTGTCCCGAGTCCCGGCCGGGGTCAGAGACTGGGCGATCGCCGTCGGCGTGGCAGCGGCGCTGCTGGTCACCGGGCTGTCCGGGCAGCACTCCGCCACGAACCTCGATCTGCTCGGCTACGCGCTGCTGGTGGTCGGCGGCCTGGCGCTGGCCGCGTGCCGCCGGGCTCCGGTTCCTGTCCTGGCCGTCACCGGGCTGTGCGCGGTGGGTTACCAGGCGGCCGGTTTCGACGTGCCTGCCGTCGCCTACCTGTTCGCGGTGTACGCAGCCGTACGGGCGGGATATCGCGTCATCACGGTGGCGGCGAGCGTGGCCATGCTGGCCGCTCTCCCCCTCGCGGCCCTGGCCTCAGGCCTGCACGACACGGGCGAGGCGTTCGCGCAGGCCCGAGGCGCCCTCGAGCTGGCCTGGCTGATCGCGGCCGGTGCCGCGGGTGAAGCGCTGCGGCAGGCCGAGCGGCGGGCCGACGAGGCCGAGCGCACCCGGGAGGAGACCGCGCGGCGCCGCGCGGACGAGGAGCGGCTGCACATCGCGCGGGAACTGCACGATTCGCTGACCCATCAGATCTCGGTCATCAAGGTGCAGGCCGAGGTCGCCGTTCATGTGGCCCGCAAGCGCGGCGAACAGGTGCCGGAGGCCCTGCTGGCGATCCAGCAGGCCGGACGGGAGGCGACCCGGGAACTGCGAGCGACCTTGGAGGCGCTGCGCGATGACGACACAGCCCCGCCGCGTGGGCTCGACCACGTCCCGGAACTGGTGGAACGGGCCCGAACCATCGGCCTGGACGCAACGCTGACGATCGAAGGGCCACGGCACGACGTACCGGCCGCGGTGGACCGTACCGCCTACCGGATCGTTCAGGAATCGCTCACCAACATCGCCCGTCACGCGGGCGCCGCCACGGCGTCGGTCCGGATCGACTGCCGTTCCGACGCCCTTGCGATACGCATCGATGACGACGGCAAGGCCACACCGGACACGGCCCTGGTGCCCGGCGTCGGGCTGCTGGGGATGCGCGAACGAGTCACCGCCCTCGGTGGCCGGCTGCGGGCGGAGCCGCGCTGTGAGGGCGGCTTCACCGTCCAGGCCGAACTTCCTGTGGAGCAGACGTCGTGATCCGTGTCCTGCTGGTCGACGACCAGCCGCTCCTGCGCAGCGGCTTCCGCGCACTCCTCGACATGGAAGACGACATCGTCGTGGTGGCCGAGGCCGGGGACGGGGAGGAGGGACTGGCCCTCACGAAGGAACACCGGCCCGACATCGCGCTCATCGACATCCGGATGCCGGTCATCGACGGCATCGAAGCGACCCGGCGCATCGCCGCGGACCCCGACCTGGCCGGCGTACACGTCGTCATCCTGACCAACTACGGCTTCGATGAATACGTCTTCGACGCGCTGCGCGCGGGCGCCGCTGGATTCCTCGTCAAGGACATCGTGCCGGAGGACCTTCTGCACGCCGTACGCGTCGCCGCGCGCGGTGACGCCCTGCTCGCACCGTCGATCACCCGCAAGCTGATCAACCGGTACGTCACCCAGCCGCTCCACACCGGCATCGAGAAGGGGCTGGAAGAGCTGACCAACCGCGAACGCGAGGCCGTCACCCTGGTCGCCCAGGGCCTGTCCAACGACCAGATCGCGGACCGCATGGTGATCAGCCCGATGACCGCCAAGACCCACATCAACCGCGCCATGGCCAAGCTCCACGCCCGCGACCGCGCCCAACTCGTGGTCCTCGCCTACGAATCCGGCCTGGTCGTCCCGCGCAACCGCTGACAGCCCGCGGCAGGAGCGGTCAGGCCAGCAATCCCGACGCCCTCCACAAGCGTCGCCCCGGGCCCCGCAGTACGCCGATGTCGTCGAGGAAGTCCGTCAGGTGCTTGGCTCCGGTCTGCATGACCTCGCGGCGGTGTGCGCTGGAGCGGACCTGGGTCAGGGCCTCGTGGCGGTTGAGGCCGACGTTGGTGTAGACGGCGGGGTTGATGAAGGCGATGGAGAAGACGCAGGCGAACTCGCCGGAGGAGATGCGGGTGAACTCCTGGGACCAGCGTGGGGCGGTCACCATCTGGCGGCGGAGTTCTTCGCGGGCGTAGCGGACGTGGCGGGACTCCTCGACGACGTGGATCCGGGTGACGCCGCGGATCAGGGGCTGGACGCGTTCGTCCGGGAACGTCAGGCGTTGCATCCAGTCGAGGACCTCCTCGCCGAGCAGCGTCGCCGTGAAGGAACCGGGAGTGGTGGAGATCGTCTTGAAGAGGCGGCCCAGGTTCTGGTGGAGGCGGCTCACCGGGTAGTACGGGGTTCCGCCCCGGCTGATGAGGCGGGCGAACATCTTGGAGTGGCGGCACTCGTCCTCGATCTCCGTGAGCGCGTACCGCACGTGGGCACTCGTCGCCGCCTTGTCGTAGATGTGCCGTACGAGCAGCTGCATCAGGATGATCTCGAACCAGATCCCCAGCGAGGCCAGCGCCGCGGCCTCATGCCGGGAGAGGAGTATCCGCTGTTCCTGGGACATCCGCCGCCACATCGGCGTGCCGTACAGCGACACCAGCTCCGGCGGCCAGAACCACTTGCCCTCCTCGAAGGGCGCGTCCCAGTCCAGCTCCTTGTCGGGGTCGAAGGAGTGCTTCGCGGACGCGTCGAGCAGCCGTGCGGCCACCTGTTCCCGGTCCTTGAGCAGGCCGAGCGCATCGCGCACGCCCTCGAGCGCGTCGGCTTCCGTCACGGTCGTCATGGCCGGGCCACCTCTTCGAAGATCCTGACAGGCCAAGGGAGTTACCGGTGGTCAACGCTTATGAGACCGCCTGTCAGCAAGCTCGTCAATCCCTTGCGTAAGACTTGTTGACACTTCGTCTAGCACGCGAGAGCCTGCGCACTATGCCGACCTTTGACCTCTACGCCAAGGACCCCGGAGATCCCCTCTGGCAGGTGCCCGCGAGCGGTGCGGCACGGTTCAGCTGGGAGTACGACGACGGACGTGACCGGCTGCTGGCCCTGTACCAGAAGGGCAAGGACAAGCAGTGGGACGGACAGCGGCGGATCGACTGGGACCTGGAGGTGGACCCGTACGATCCGCTCGGTATCCCCGACGAGTCGCTCACCCTCTACGGCACCCGGCACTGGGCGCAGATGACGGAGCGGGACAAGGGCGAGCTGCGCAAGCACTACGCCTCCTGGCAGTTCAGCCAGTTCCTGCACGGCGAGCAGGGCGCGATGGTGTGCGCGGCCCGGATCGTCGAGTCCGTGCCCGACTTGGACGCCAAGTTCTACTCCGCGACCCAGACGATGGACGAGGCCCGGCACGCGGAGATCTACGGCCGCTTCCTGCACGAGAAGATCGGGATGGTCTACCCGGTCAACGACAACCTCCAGTCCCTGCTCGGCGACACACTGCGCGACTCGCGCTGGGACATGCCGTACCTCGGAATGCAGGTCCTGATCGAAGGGCTCGCTCTCGCCGCCTTCGGCATGATCCGCGACACGACGGACAAGCCGTTGCCGCGACAGATCCTCGCGTACGTCATGCAGGACGAGGCCCGGCACGTGGCCTTCGGCCGCATGGCGCTCCGCGACTACTACAAGCAGCTCTCCGACGCCGAACTGCGCGAACGCGAGGAATTCGTCATCGAGGGCTGCTACCTGATGCGCGACCGGCTGCGCGGCGTCGAGGTCCTGGAGAACTTCGGCATCGCCAAGGCGGAGGCCGAGGAGTACAGCGAGCAGTCCGAATTCCTCGCCCTCTTCCGCCAGTTGCTCTTCAGCCGCATCGTCCCCTGCGTCAAGGACATCGGCCTGTGGGGCAAGCGCCTCCAGCAGGCATACGTCGACATGGGCGTCTTCGAGATGGGCAACTCCAACCTGGACCTCCTCATGGCCCAGGACGAGGAAATCGCGGAGAAACTGGACGCGGAGCGCTTCGCGGTGGAGGAGCGGGAGCGGGTGACGGAGGTGGAGGGGGCGATCGAGGCGGGGGCGGAGGGCTGAGGCGGGTCAGCGCCGCGCGGGATGATCACTCGATCGTCGGGCGAATCGGCATATTCCCCCGAGTACCCTGACTGTGCCCGGCAGACTCCGTCACATGGGAGCAATCATGAGCGCCGCACGCGACTACGGGGTGGACGAGGACTACGAGTGGGTCCGTCCGCCGCAGGGTGGCTGGACGGCGGACGACCTGGACGAGCTTCCCAACCTTCCTCCGCACACGGAGCTGATCGACGGGAGCCTTGTTTTCGTGAGTCCGCAGACGTCGTTTCACATGCGCACGATTCGAATGCTGGACAACGCACTGCTCGACCAGGCACCAGACGAGTTCGACGTCTACCGTGAATTCACCGTCACGCTCAGCCGCCACAACCGCCCGGAGCCGGACGTCCTGGTGGCCCGTGCCGGCGCTGATACCGGGCCCAAAGACACGAGACTTCTGCCCGAGGATGTCGTCCTCGCCGTCGAGGTCGTGTCCGAGGACTCCGAGGAGCGCGACCGTGAGACCAAGCCCCGAAAGTACGCCAAGGCCGGCATCAGCAACTACTGGCGGATCGAGCAGAACAACGGACTCCCCGTGGTCTACGTCTACGAACTCGACCCCGCCACCACAACGTACGTCCCGACCGGCATCTTCCACGACAAACTCGAACTGACCGTCCCGTTCCCCATCGACATCGACCTCACCGCCATCAACCGCCGCCGCTAGACCGAGCAGCCCAGCCCCTCCGGCACCTCGCCGAGCACCGGCTCCGAGGCTCCCGGCGGGAACGACGTCCGCAGCGTGAACGCGTACGGCGTCGGCCCGTGCGTCCGCAGATGCAGCAGCCGCTCCTCCGCCTCCGCCACAGTCGGCCGGTGTCCGGCCGGGACCCACCACAGGGCCGTCACCGCCTCCTGAAGCTTCTCGAACCACTCCCTGCGCCGGGCCAGCAGCTCCCGGTGCTGCCCCTGATACATGAACGCCGTGAGGGCGTTGATGTCGCGCCACACCGTCATGTTGATGATCAGCCAGTCGTCGCCGAAGACGGGGACGTCCGTCGCGTTGCCCGAGTCGCTCTGCAGGCGCCAGACGAAGCCGTCCGAGGTGTCGGCGGCCGCGTTCACCGGGTCGAGGGCGTCGACGAAGTCCTTCAACTGAGGTGAATCCAGCGGGGCCTTGAGGCGGGCGATGTTGACCTGGGCGAGTTCGTACGCGGCGGGTTGCGTCATGGACCGAACGTTAGGTCGGCTCGGCGGCGCGCTCAAGGCCTTTTCTCCACCTTCTCAACCCTCGAACACGATCCCGTCCCGCCGGGCGGGCGCCTCCGTCCCCGTACCTCCCCTTCTCACAACTGCCTCTGACGCAGCGTGAGTTCCTGTGAACCGACGTCTTACGGGCGGGAAACCGCCGCCTGACCAGCCCGCCCGTAGCCTCGCGGAGCATGACGGGGAACGTGCTGACCAAACTTCCCACCCTTCCTGCCCTTCCCGGCTGGAACTCGATCCGTGGGCGCATGGCCATCGTGCTGGCCGTGCCGACCTGCCTGTTGCTCGTGCTGACGGGGCTGGGCGTCGCCGACCGTGCCGCCGACTGGTCCGCCGCGCGTGGGACCGAGGCGCAGGTGGGCGTGCTGTTGCGGGTGCAGGATCTGGTACGGGAGCTGCAGCGTGAACGCGGGCTCACCAACGGGCTGTTGGGTGGTGCCGAGGAGTACCGGAACGACGTACGGAACCAGCGGGACCGTACCGACGACGCCCGCTCCGCATTGCGAGCGGTGCTCTCGGAGGAGAGCGGTGATCTGCCGGATGCCGCCTCCTCCGCCCTCGACGATGCCCAGGTTCCCCTCGTCGACCTTTCCGTCACCCGTGCCGAGGTCGACGCCGGCACCGCCGACCGGGCCGACACCCTGGCCTACTACACGAAGGCCGTCACCGCCCTCATCGACGCCGAGTCCGCGGGCGCCGCCCACGGCGAGCGCCGTATCACCGAGGGTGTCCAGGCCCTGCAGGCCCTGGCCCGCGCCACCGAGGCCGTCGCCCTCGAACGCGGCTCGCTCAACGGAGTGTTCGCGGCCGGACGCTTCCGCGGCGGCGAGTACCTCGACTTCACCGAGATCCGCGCCACCCGCCTCGCCGCGCTCGGCCAGTTCCGCCAACTCGCCACGCCCGCCCAGCAGTCCGACCTCGACGCCGCCTTCAAGACGGCCGCCGCCCAGCGCGTCAGCGGCTACGAGACACAGGCAGAGCAAGGCGCCGACGGCTCGCGGCTGAACGTCGCCCCGGCGCGCTGGTGGCGGGACATGACGACCCTCGTCGACGACCTGCATGACGTGCAGCGCACCGTCGGCGACGACGTACGCGCCGACGCCGCCGACAGCGGCGCCGCCGCCACCCGCGAGCTCGGCGGCTTCCTCGGGCTCGGCGCGCTGATCGTCGCCGTGGCCACCGCGCTCGCCGTCATCTCCGCGCGCTCCATCACCCGTCCCCTCGGCGCCCTCGCCGACGAGGCCGATGCGGTCGCGGGCACCCGGCTGCCGACCGCCGTCAAACGCATCCAGGAGGCCGACCCGGACAGCCCCGGTCCCCATGACCCGGACGATCCGGCGCGGTCCCAACTCCCGGGCAGCGCACGGGAGATCACCCGCCTGGCCGCCGCCCTGCGCAACGTCGAGCACACCGCCGTGGGCCTCGCCGCCGAACAGGCCGTCCTGCGCCGCAACAGCACCGAGTCCCTGGCCAGCCTAGGCCGCCGCAACCAGACGTTGCTCAAGCGCCAGCTCGGCCTGATCACCACCCTGGAGAACCAGGAACTCGACCCGGACGCCCTCGCCGAACTCTTCGAGCTCGACCATCTGGCGACGCGCATGCGCCGCAACGCCGAGTCCCTGCTCGTCCTCGCCGGCGAGGAGGCTCCCGCCCGCTCCTGGCCCGGCATGGTCACCATCACCGAGGTGGTGCAGTCGGCCGTCTCGGAGGTCGAGCAGTACCGCCGGGTCGCGGCCGTCGACGTCGCGGCCTGTCGCATCCGCGGCCACGCCGTCGCCGAGCTGTCCCATCTGCTGGCCGAACTCCTCGAGAACGCCCTGATGTTCAGCCCGCCCCAGCAGCCCGTCGAGGTCTACGGCTGGCAGGACGGCGCCGAGTACTGCCTGGCCGTCGTCGACCGTGGCATCGGCATGACCCTGGAACGCATGGCCGAGGCCAACGCCCTGCTGTCCGGCAGCGGCTCCTTCCTCACGGCACCCACCCGCTTCCTCGGCCACCACGTCGTGGGCGCGCTCGCCTCCCGCCTCGGCGCCCATGTGGAGCTGCGCCCCACAGCAGGCTCGGGCGTCACGGCGTACGTGGCCCTGCCCGCCGCGCTCGTCCAGGAGCCCTCGTCAACGGCCATGGCAAGCGGGTGAGTCGAGTACCGGTCAGTCGAGTACCGCTTTCATGACGGCCCGTGCGATCGGTGCCGCGTCCCCGGCCCCGCTGATCTCGCCCCGGTCGGCCGCCGCGTCCTCGACGACGACCGCCACGGCGACCGCCGGTTCCACGGCGTCGCGGGCCTGGGCCCAGGAGATGAACCAGGCGTACGGGGTACCGGCGTTGCCGATGCCGTGCTGGGCGGTGCCCGACTTGCCGCCGACCTCGGCGCCGGGAACGGCGGCCTTCCGGCCGGTGCCCTTGCGCACCGCGTCCGTCATCAACTCCCGTAGCAGCCTGGCCGTGGACGGGTTCATGGCCCGGCGTACGGTCCGCGGGCCGGTGGTCGACACCGAGGCGCCCGCGGCCGTGGTCGTCCGCTCCACCAGATGGGGCGCGCGCACCGAGCCGCCGTTCGCCACCGCCGCCGCTACCATCGCCATCTGCAGCGGTGTCGCCCGGGTGTCGAACTGACCGATGGAGGACAGCGCGAGCTGCGCCTTGTCCAGGCCGGTGTCGAACGTGCTGGTGGAGACCGGGAACGGGATCCTCAACCCCGGGTCGTTGAAGCCGAAGCCGGAGGCCGTGCGCGCCATGTCTGTCTGCCCCACCTCCACGCCCAGCTTGGCGAACACCGTGTTGCACGACCAGGCGAAGGCATAGCGCAGCGAGGCGTCGGCGCAGTCGTCGGCATGGTTCGTCAGCCGCGCCGAACTGCCCGGCAGCCGGTACGGATCGGGGGCTTTGACGCGTGCGTCCAGGTCCTTCACCACGCCCGCGTCGAGCGCCGCCGCCGCGGTGACCACCTTGAACGTCGAACCCGGCGGATAGGTCTGGCGGACGGCCCGGTTGAGCATCGGCTGGTCCGCCGCACCGTTCAGCCGCGCCCAGGCATCCGCCACCGCCTTGTCCGTCCCGGACAGCTCCTGAGGGTCGTAGGAGGGGGCGGAGACGAGCGCCAGGATCCGGCCCGTCGAGGGTTCGACGGCGGCCACCGCGCCCCGCCGGTCGCCGAGTCCGTCGTACGCCGCTTGCTGCGCGGCCGCGTTGAGAGTGGTGACGACGTTGCCGCCGGGGTTGCGGGCGCGTGTGAGGTCGTTCCACAGGGGGAGCGGGGAGAGCATCGGGTCGGTGCCGGAGAGGAGGTCGTCCTCGGCGTTTTCCAGGAGAGTCGTTCCGTACCTCTGTGAGGCGAAGCCGGTGACGGGTGCGTACAGCGGGCCGTATCTGTACGTCCGTTCGTAGCGGAGGTTCTCTCCCGAGTCCCTGGAACCGGTGACCGGCCTGCCGCCGACCAGGATGTCGCCGCGCGGCTGGCCGTAACGGGCGATCGCCTGGCGGCGGTTGGCCGGGTTCTCGTCGTACGAGCGGGCCTGGACGATCTGGAGGCGGGTGGCGTTCACGAGGAGCGCGAGCAGGAGCAGGGCGCAGAAGGCGGCGGCGTGCCGGATGTACCGGGGCATGGGGCGGCCGTCGCCGGTCATGATGCGCCCTCACCGTCGTACCGGCCGCGTGCCGAGTCGCTGAGGCGGATCAGCAGGGCCACGATGATCCAGTTGGTGACGACCGACGAACCGCCCTGCGCCAGGAACGGCATCGGCATCCCGGTCAGCGGGATCAGCCCGGTCACCCCGCCCGCGATCACGAACACCTGGAGCGCCACGATCGAGGCGAGCCCGACCGCGAGCAGCCGCCCGAAGGGGTCGCGCAGGGCCAGGCCCGCCCGGTAGCCGCGCTCGACCAGCAGCCCGTACAGCAGGAAGATCGCGGAGAGTCCGGCCAGGCCCAGTTCCTCGCCCGCCGTCGCCAGGATGAAGTCCGACTTGGCGGCGAAGCCGATGAGGATCGAATGGCCGAGCCCGAGGCCGGTGCCGAGCAGCCCGCCGGCGGCGAACGCGTAGAGGGACTGGGCGAGTTGGCTCGGCCCCAGGCCCGCCTCGATGGACGCGAAGGGGTGCAGCCAGTCCTCGACACGGCTGTGCACATGCGGTTCGAGACAGCCGACGGCGAAGGCTCCTAGGGCCGCGAGCAGCAGGCCGACCGCGATCCAGCCGGTGCGGCCCGTGGCGACGTACAACAGGATCACGAACAGGCCGAAGAGGAGGAGCGAGGTCCCCAGATCCCGCTCCAGGACCAGGACGCCGACGCTCAGCACCCAGATCGTGACGATCGGGCCGAGTACGCGTCCCGTGGGCAGTTGGAGTTTCCAGATACGGCGGCCCGTGTACGCGAGGGCGTTGCGGTTCGCCGCGAGATAGCTGGCGAAGAACACCGCGAGCAGCACCTTCGCGAACTCGCCCGGCTGTATGGAGAATCCGCCGACCCTGATCCAGATCCGGGCGCCGTTCACGGCCGGGAAGAAGATCGACAGGGTGAGCAGGACCAGTGCGGTGACGACGGAGACGTACGCATAGCGCTGGAGCACCCGGTGGTCGCGCAGGACGAGGACGACCGCGATGAACAGGCCGACTCCCAGCGTCGACCAGACGAGTTGCGTGGGGGCCGCCGGATCGGCCGGGGTCTCCAGGTCGAGCCGGTAGATCAGCACCAGGCCGAGACCGTTGAGCAGTACGGCGATCGGGAGCAGCAGCGGATCGGCGTACGGCGCCCGCCACCGCACCGCCCCATGCGCGAGAAGCGCGAGCACGCCGAGCCCGGCGCCGTAACCTGCGGCGCCGGGCGGGAGGGTGCCGTTCCGGGCGAGACCGACAGCGCAGTAGCCGTACACCGAGAGCAGCACCGCCAGGACGAGGAGGGTGAACTCGATGCCTCGGCGCCGGGGGAGGCGTACGTCCGGAGCGGGTGGGTCCGCCTGCGCTGTCGGTCCGGGCGAGAGCATGCCCGGAACGTAACAAGGGATGCGGCTCATGTCCCGTTATGTCGGCCTCAGTGTCAGCGGGGCTTGTGACTGAAGGTGACCTATCGCCACGCTAGGAGTCGACCTTGGAGGGCGCCCGTCGTGCTGGGCCATCGGGGTGCGTGCCGGTTCTGAGCTGCGGTTCGTTGTGGGTGGTCGCGCTCGGTGACTCCGCCGATCACTCGGCCAGTTCTTCGAGGAGCCGGACCGTGTCGAGGCCGGTCTTCAGGTACTCCACGAAGAGCTCGTTGTGCAGTGCCCACCGGGAGCGGCGGTTACGGATCAGACGGATCGCTTCGTCGGCGGTGTGGCCCGCGCTGATCAGGGCGTGGGCGACGACCAGGCCCGAGCGGTTGTAGCCGTGGTAGCAGCGGACCAGGACCCGGCGGCCCTGCGTCAGCCCCTCGCCCGCGGTCCGCGCCAGCCGCAGGACGCCCGCGAGCTGCGTACCGTCCAGAGGACCGTCCGGGATCGGCCACACATGGTGTTCCACATCGTCGTCAGGGCCGTGGCCGGGTAGTCGGAGCAACGTCAGGACCAAGTCGAACTCATCGCGTACGACGGCGAACTCCAGCCCGCCGGACCGGCCCTTGTACTCGTGCCCGCCCATCCACAGGCCGGGCACGATCTCGCTCCAGGGGCTGTCCGGGGCCGGCACATCGGGTTGCTTCCTACTGGGCAGCAACGGCGCCTCCCGCTCGAGTCGTGACAAAGGTAACTGGGTTCTTGCCCCTGGAGTACCCCGCCTGTTCCCATGGTCGTGGGGTGATGGTGCATGAGCGGACTGCGCGTTGTACCGACCTGGCAGCACGGTCAGGAACGGCTGTACGTCTGTCACACCGACGGCAGGAACGTCGCCTGGTACGACAGGGAGGCGGGCAGGGTCAACCTGCTCAGCGAGGACCGGCGCGAGGATGTTCTCGACGCGCTCGGCCCGTTTCTGACCGGGCCCGTGACCGTGGGGCCGCCCCCGGTCCCGACCCCCGCCGAGCTCGCCCGGCTCACCCTCCACCCCGACGACGACCTTGCCCCCAACCGACCCGGTGAGGCCCTCCAGATCGCTCTGGACCGCGATCCCTCGCCTCCGCACCGGCTGCGGCCCGATCCCCGGCGGCGGGCGCTTGCCGCGGAGCTGGCGGTGGGGGAGGCGCTTGACGAGCTGGAGGGGGCGGGGTGGCATGCGCTGCATTCCCTTCCGCTGCCTGGCGACGACCGTCTTCACCACCTGATGATCGGGCCCGGGGGGCTGTTCGCCGTCCATACGCTGTACGCCCGTAAGCAGCGGGTGCTGGTGGCTGACCCCATGGTCACGGTCGGGCGTCGGGAGCCGTCGCCGTTGCTGCGGCGGGTTCGGTCCTTTGCGGACCGGGCGTCGTACGCGCTGACGGCGGAGGTCCATCCGGTGCTGGCGCTTTACGCGCCGTCGAACGTGTCGGTGGCGACGCCGCTGCGTGAGGTTCGCGTTCTCCAGGACGCGGATGTCGCGTCGCTGGCCCGTACAGGGGGTGTGCTCAAGCCGGCGGATGTCGAGGCGCTCCATGCGATGGCCCGGGACCGGGGAACTTGGGGTCGGGTCTGAGCCCGGCCCCGGGCGGGACGCAGTGCTACCGAGTGCTAGACGCAGTGCTACCGAGTGTTGACGGAAGAGGTGGGTCGGCACTGTCGAGGCCAGGATGCCGTAGCCGTCGGGGTTGAGGTGCAGGCCGGCCTCACCGGTCCGTGCCGTCCAGGCCGAAGAACGTGATCACACGGGTCCCCATGCCCCAGGCGTACAGGTTGTGGCCGACGCCCTGGAGGCTGATGGCTTCGACGGGAGCCTGGTCACCGGTGGAGCCGTAGCGGGTACGGGTCCAGCCCGCCTGGGGTGAGTCGGTGTGGGCGGGTGTCTGGCTGACGCCGTGCACGTTCGTCCACTGCTTGATCTCCTCCCCGAAGTTGGGGTAGCGCAGGACGTCGTCCTCGGTGCCGTGCCAGAGCTGCATACGCGGCCGGGGCCCGTCGTAGCCCGGGTAGGCGCCGCGGACCAGGTCACCCCAGGCCTGCGGGGTGCGGATGAGGTTGCCGCCTGAGCAGTCGCTGTTCCACTCGGACCCGTTGGTGGTGGCGAAACAGGCGAACGGCACACCCGCGAACGCGGCGCCCGCCGCGAACACGTCGGGGTAGTCGCCCAGCAGCACGTTCGTCATCATCGCGCCGGAGGAGATGCCGGTGGCGAAGATCCGGTCGGTGTCCGCGTCGTACGTACGAGTCACCCAGTCGACCATGGACTTGATGCCCACCGGGTCACTGCCGCCGTCCCGGCGCAGCGCCTGCGGCGAGGAGACGTCGAAGCACTTGCTGCTGCGCGTGACGGACGGATAGATCACGACGAAGCCGTACCGGTCGGCCAGCTGGGCGTACTCGGTGCCGGAGTGCATCGCCGGGCCGGACCCCGTGCAGTAGTGGACGGCCACCAGGACCGCCGGGTTGGGGGCGACGTTGTCCGGGACGTACAGGTACATCTGGAGGTTGCTGGGGTTGGTGCCGAAGTTCGTGATCTCGGTGAGCTCGGCGGTGGGGACCGCGGTGGGAGCCTCCGTACGGGCGGAGGCCGCGGGCGCGGTGAGGAACGTTGCCGCGAGTAACGGCACCAGTGCGCCGAGGAGCGCGACGAGTGCCGAACGCAGGGGTCTCCTTGAGGTGTTGCGGGCAGGGGGGAACACGTCGTTGTCCCTTCTTGGTCGCGGTTCTGGCAGGACGGCGTTCAGCAAGAGGAGTTGGTCTGGGTCAACAGGCCCAGCCGCCAAGGGAGTTGGGAGTAATCACCGCTCGCACCCGGGTCCATGCCCTGGTAGAGGAACTGGAGGCGGCACGGATTGATCGTGAGGCTCTGGTCGACGCCGTCGCGGATCATCTCGCCGTGGCTGAAGTCCTGGGTCCAGGCGGGTTGGCCCGGTGCGAAGGTCACGTTGTTGGAGCGGATGAACGGGTTGGCCTCGGTGTCCGCCAGCGGCTTCCACGCGCCGCCCAGGCTGTCGGCCGTCCAGGCCCGGAAATACCGTCGCCAGTCGGAGCCGGTGGCGAGCGCCTCCACGAGCATCAGGTACTGGCCGGTGTCGCCTACGCGGTAGACGTTGCCGGCCTCGAAGAGGTCGAAGCGGTTCGGTTCGGAGAGCACGATGGTGGTGTCGCGGAAGCCGTTCGGGAACTCGCCGACCGTGGTCCGGGCGCGGTACTGGTGGCCGTTACCGTCGGAGAAGAACAGATAGCAGTCGGTGTCGTCGCAGATCACCCAGAAGTCCAGCCAGGCGCCGTTCCCCTTGTTCTCCGTGACGATCGGCGGCTCCGTCTCCATGAAGTAGCGCGGTGCGCTCCAACTCTCCGGCCGCGAGGGGTCCTTGGTGGTGGAGAAGGACGGCGGACCTGTCTGGTAGACCATGTACCAGGTCTGCTGGGGCGCGAAGTAGAACACCTGGGGCGCGGCGGCGTACCGATTGCCGATGTTGGGGTTGGTGTCGAGGAACGTCTGCGGGGCGGAAGCGGCTTCGGACCAGTCGCCGAAGCTGGTGTGGGCCAGGCTCCACGCCCCGGAGGTGTCGGCGGTCGTGGCGTACACGTGCCACTTGTCCTGGTACCGGATCACCGTCGGGTCCTTGACCGAGACGATCGGATGCGCGGCGTCCGGCTTCGGCGAGATCAGCGGCCCGCTGGACGACCACGCGAAGGAACCGGGTAGCGAACTCTCCGACTTCGGACTCTCCGACTTCACCGCCGAGCCGCCGGTCCGGTCGTCCGCCCCCGACGACGGGACGGCAACGCCACAGACACCCAACAGCCCCAGGATCAGCCCGCTCACGAACACCCGCGTACGCGGAATCCTCACGACTTGCCCCTCTCAGGAAGGAGCCCCCGGGGCATCGTGACATGAACACGCCTTTCATGGAAGCGCTCCCACGCGATGGAGCGTCGGGGTCCGCGCTCGAGCCGTAAGAGAACCGTCAAGGGCATATGCGTCGGCGTATGGGACCCGTCAATGGTGGCCGAAACCGGTCGAAGAGGCGCTTTCCTCGAAACCGTCCCAGTTCATCCGTTCATTCCGAACCTCATCCAGGAGCTCCCATGGCCGACGTGGCCTTCGTCGTCACCACGATCGCGGTGTTCGCGTTGGTGGCGCTCATAGCCAAGGGGGTGGCGAAGCTGTGACCGCCGAAAACATCGTCGGCCTGATCGTGGCCGTCGCTCTGCTGGGCTATCTCGTCCTCGCCCTTGTCTTCCCGGAGAGGTTCTGACGCCCGCGATGAGCCCCGTACTTGCCGGTGTGCTCCAGTTGCTCGCGCTCATCGCGGCGCTGGCGCTGGCCTACCGACCCCTCGGCGACTACATGGCCCGGGTCTACTCCTCCGACAAGCACCTGCGCGTCGAGAAGTGGATCTACAAGGGCATCGGCGCCAACCCGAACACCGAGATGCGCTGGCCCGCGTACCTGCGTGGCGTCCTCGCCTTCTCCGCGGTGAGCGTGCTCTTCCTGTACGTCCTGCAGCGCGTCCAGGGCAGCCTGCCCGGCTCGCTGGGCTTCGCCTCGATCGACCCGGACCAGGCGTTCAACACCGCCGCGTCCTTCGTGTCGAACACCAACTGGCAGTCGTACTACGGCGAGCAGGCCATGGGCCACGTCGTGCAGACCGCCGGACTGGCCGTGCAGAACTTCGTCTCCGCGGCCGTCGGCATCGCGGTGGCGGTCGCTCTAGTACGGGGCTTCGCGCGGTCCCGTACCGGTGAACTGGGCAACTTCTGGGCCGACTTGATACGGGGAGTCGTACGCATCCTGCTGCCGATCTCCGTCATCGCCGCGATCGTGCTGGTCGCGTGCGGTGCCATCCAGAACTTCTCCGGCATTCACGAGGTCGGTCAGTTCACGGGTGGTTCGCAGCAGTGGAACGGTGGCGCGGTCGCCTCCCAGGAAGCCATCAAGGAGGTGGGCACCAACGGCGGCGGTTACTTCAACGCCAACTCCGCCCACCCCTTCGAGAACCCCAACGCGTTCTCGAACCTCTTCGAGATTTTCCTGCTCCTGCTGATCCCGTTCTCGCTGACGCGGACCTTCGGCCGGATGGTCGGCTCGCTGAAGCAGGGGTACGCGATCCTCGCCACGATGGCGACCATCTGGCTCGGCTTCATCTGCCTGATGTGGTGGACCGAATTCACCCACCACGGCCCGGCGTTCGAGATCGCCGGCGGTGCGATGGAGGGCAAGGAGCAGCGCTTCGGCATCGGGGCTTCGTCGATCTTCTCGATCTCCACGACGCTCACCTCGACGGGCGCGGTGAACTCCTTCCACTCGTCCAACACCGGGCTGGGCGGCGGGCTCAACCTGCTGGGCATGCAGCTCGGCGAGATCGCGCCCGGTGGTGTCGGCTCCGGTCTCTACGGCATGCTGATCATGGCGATCATCGCGGTGTTCATCGCGGGGCTCATGGTCGGCCGTACGCCCGAGTACCTGGGCAAGAAGATCGGCACCCGCGAGATCAAGCTCGCGGCCTGCTACATCCTGATCACCCCGACGCTGGTACTCGTCTTCACCGCCTTCGCGATGGCGCTGCCCACACCGCCGCATTCGATGCTCAACTCCGGCGCGCACGGATTCTCCGAGATCCTGTACGCCTACACCTCCGGCGCCAACAACAACGGCTCGGCCTTCGCCGGTCTGAACGCGGACACGCAGTGGTTCAACACCACGATCGGGCTCGCGATGCTGCTGGGCCGCTTCCTGCCGATGGTGTTCGTCCTGGCGCTGGCCGGCTCGCTCGCCGAGCAGACGCCCGTGCCGGCCACCGCGGGCACCCTGCGTACCGAAAAGCCGCTGTTCACCGGGTTGTTGGTGGGCGCGATCCTGATCATCACCGGTCTGACCTATTTCCCGGCACTCGCGCTGGGCCCGCTCGCCGAGGGGCTGGCGACATGACCACCGACATCAAGAAACAGAAACAGAAACAGAAGCCGAAGCAGAAGAAGCAAGAAGAGGACTCGATGTCCACAGCCACCACTCCGACCCGCGCGCCGCACAGCGATGTGCCGACCGGGCACAAGGGCGGCCCCGCGGAAGGGCGCGTCGGCGCGGGCCTGTTCGACCCCAAGCTGCTGCTGAAGTCGCTGCCGGACGCCTTCCGCAAGCTCGACCCGCGGGTGATGGTCAAGTCCCCCGTGATGTTCGTGGTGTTGGTCGGGTCCGTACTGACGACGGTGTTCTCGTTCACGGACCCGGGGGACTGGTTCGGCTGGACGATCAGCGCCTGGCTCTGGCTCACCGTGATCTTCGCGAACCTGGCGGAGGCGGTCGCCGAGGGGCGCGGCAAGGCGCAGGCCGACACCCTGCGCAAAGCCAAGACCGACACCGTCGCCCGGCGGCTCGTGGATGACCGCGAGGAGCAGGTCCCCGGCACCGAGCTGCGTATCGGCGACCTGGTCGTGTGCGAGGCAGGCGATGTCATCCCCGGCGACGGTGATGTCGTCGAGGGCGTCGCGAGCGTCGACGAGTCGGCGATCACCGGTGAGTCGGCGCCGGTCATCCGCGAGTCCGGCGGCGACCGTTCGGCCGTCACCGGCGGTACGAAGGTCCTCTCCGACCGCATCGTCATCAAGATCACGACGAAGCCCGGCGAGACCTTCATCGACCGCATGATCAACCTGGTCGAGGGCGCCGCCCGGCAGAAGACACCGAACGAGATCGCGCTGAACATCCTGCTCGCCTCGCTCACGATCATCTTCCTGCTCGCGGTCGCCACGCTGCCGCCGCTCGCGGACTACGCGGGCACGCACCTCACCATGGTCGTGCTGGTGGCCCTGCTGGTCTGCCTGATCCCGACCACGATCGGCGCGCTGCTGTCCGCGATCGGCATCGCGGGCATGGACCGGCTGGTGCAGAGGAACGTACTCGCCATGTCCGGCAGGGCAGTCGAGGCGGCCGGCGACGTGTCGACCCTCCTCCTCGACAAGACCGGCACCATCACGCTCGGCAACCGGCAGGCCGCCGAGTTCCTGCCGGTCAGCGGCACCACGGAAGCCGAGGTCGCGGATGCCGCCCAGCTCTCCTCGCTGGCCGACGAGACGCCCGAGGGCCGCTCCATCGTCGTACTGGCGAAGGAGAAGTACGGGCTGCGTGAGCGGCACCAGGGCGAGTTGACGCAGGCGGAGTGGATCGCCTTCACCGCGCAGACCCGGATGTCGGGCGTGGACGTGGACGGGCGCAAGGTCCGCAAGGGCGCGGCCGGTTCGGTCATCGCCTGGGTCCGGGAGCAGGGCGGAACCGTCGCGGACGACGCCGGCACGCTCGCGGGCCGGATCTCCGAGGCGGGCGGTACGCCGCTGCTGGTCGCCGTCGAGGACGACGAGGGCGCCCGCGTACTCGGGGTGATCCACCTCAAGGACGTCGTCAAGGAGGGCATGCGCGAGCGGTTCGACGAGCTGCGTCGTATGGGCATCAAGACCGTCATGATCACGGGCGACAACCCGCTGACCGCCAAGGCGATCGCGGACGAGGCAGGCGTCGACGACTTCCTCGCGGAGGCGACCCCCGAGGACAAGATGGCGCTCATCAAGCGCGAGCAGGCGGGCGGCAAGCTCGTCGCGATGACGGGTGACGGCACGAACGACGCGCCCGCCCTCGCGCAGGCCGACGTCGGCGTCGCGATGAACACGGGCACGTCGGCCGCCAAGGAGGCCGGCAACATGGTCGACCTCGACTCCAACCCGACCAAGCTCATCGAGATCGTCGAGATCGGCAAGCAACTCCTCATCACCCGGGGCGCGTTGACGACGTTCTCGATCGCCAACGACGTGGCGAAGTACTTCGCGATCATCCCCGCGCTGTTCGCCGCGGTCTACCCGGGCCTGGACAAGCTCAACATCATGCGGCTGTCCTCGCCGGACTCCGCGATCCTCTCCGCGGTCATCTTCAACGCGCTGATCATCATCGCGCTCGTACCGCTCGCCCTGCGCGGGGTGCAGTACCGGCCGATGAACGCGGACAGGATGCTGCGGCGCAACCTCGGGATCTACGGCCTGGGCGGGCTGATCGCCCCCTTCATCGGCATCAAGATCATCGACGTAATCATTTCCTTCATCCCCGGGCTGTAATTTCTTGAAAGCGTGCTGACCACCATGAACAACTCGGTTACGAACACTGCCCGGTTGCTCGGGGCAGGACTGCGGGCGCTGCTTGTGCTGACGCTGGTGTGCGGTGTGCTGTACCCGCTGGCCATCACCGGCGTCGCCCAGGGGATCTTCCCCGGCAAGGCGAACGGCTCGGAGATCAAGGCGGATGGCAAGGTCGTCGGCTCCTCGCTCATCGGCCAACAGGGCTACAGCCTCGACTACTTCCAGCCGCGGCCCGCCAACGGACTCGGTGAGAACTCGGTCAACACCCAGTACAAGCTGATCCTCTCCGGCGCCACGAACCGTGCCGGTGACAACCCCGAACTCATCAAGTGGGTCAAGGAGGCCAAGGCCAAGGTCGTCAAGGACAACTCGACGGCGGACTACAAGGTGCGGCCCTCCCAGGTCCCCGCCGACGCGGTGACGTCCTCCGGCTCGGGCCTCGACCCGGACATCTCCCCGGCGTACGCGGACCTCCAGGTCCACCGCGTCGCCGAGCGGAACGGGCTGTCCGTCGCCCAGGTCCAGAAGCTCGTGGACGAGCACACCGAGGGCCGCGTCCTGGGCTTCATGGGCGAGCCCCGCGTCAACGTCCTCGAACTCAACATCGCGCTCAAGGAACTCGCGGCGAAGAGCTGACTCCCGACGACGCAACTTCGCCCCGGACCCACCGATCCGTCAGTGGATGGAATACCCGGCCATGGCTGCATGACAAGCCACTGGACTAGAACCGCGCCTCGGACTCCAGCGGCCGTGGCTCGGGCAGCGCGGGCGCGTCCGGGCCGTTGCCGGTGAGGCGCATCGCTGTGTAGGCGCCCAGGTAGAGCGCGGCGACGATCAGCAGCAGCGTCTGATAGCCGGTCAGCAGGGCGAGATACTCCAGGGTGCCGCCGGTGAGGGCGCCGAGCAGGTTGGCGCCGAAGGCGGCCGTGGGGTCGGGGGCGGAGGCCAGCCGGTCGGAGAAGATCAGGTTGGCGCAGAAGATCGGCGCGAAGGCGAGGGCGATCGCCGCGGCGAGCCGTCCGGCGAAGGGCAGCGCGAGGACGGACTCCGCGGGGACCAGCCAGGCGACGGCCAGGGTGGCGAGCAGGACGAGCGTCATGACGGACTGGTTGAGCCGCCGCATCCGGCGGCGCACTTCGACGCCGGCCAGCACGGCGAGCAGTACGCCGATGAAGACGAGCGCGTTGACCAGCCAGGTGGTGCCGAAATAGAGGGCGAAGCCGATGACGCTCTTGGTCTCCAGCAGCATGAACGCGGCGCCGAGCAGGAACATGTCGGTGTAGCGGACGGTGCGCCGGACGCGGACCCCGGTGAGACGCACGGACAGCAAGGTGACCAGCAGGATGCCCCCGAGTGCGCCCAGGTAGAGGCTGGGGATGGTGCGCTCCAGCAGATAGGGGAAGGGATGGTCGTCGGTCGCGGGCTCCGGGACGGGGCCACTGGCCTGCCAGGTCTTCGCGCAGGACTGGTCGGCCGTGGTCCGGCCCGCCACGAACAAGGCTTGCCTGCCGCCGTAATCGGTAATGCAGGGGGCGTGTCCGAACACGGTGGTGAGATCACCGGCGAACCGGTCGATCAGCCAGTCCTTGCGATAGTAGTTGTACATCGTGAACGCGCCGTGCGGGGCCAGGTGTTCGTGCGCGGCCTCGAATGCCTCCCGGGTGAACAGATAGCTCTCCAGCCGGAGATTGCTCGCACCGGAGACGAGTGTCAGTGAGTCCGGCAGCGCGAGGACGATCAAGTCATAGCGGGCGTTGGTCCGTTCGAGAAAAGCGCGGCCGTCGTCGATATATGTGTGCACTCTGGGGTCGTCGTACGGCTTTTCGGGATGCAGACGCCCGCCGATCTCCCGCAGTTTCGGGTCGATTTCGACGGCGTCCACGCGCCGCGCCCCGTGGGCCAGTGCGACGGCGACGTCGTTGCCGTTGCCGGCGCCGATGACGAGGACCCTGCGATAGGGGTTGCCCGGCGTCTCGCGGTACGGCCGGCCGTACGGCGAGTCCGGCCTCATCAGGACACTGAGCGGCGCGATGCTCTGGTGCGGGACGCCATTGGCGGAGATCTTGTAGTCGCGGGTGCTGCTGCCGGCCGGCGGCCGCTTGACCTCGAGCTTGTAGTACGGCGACCAGGAGACGCCCTGCGCCGCCGATTCGAAGGCCAGGACCGCCACCATCGCGGTGAGCGGTACGGCGTAGCGCACGCCGTTGCGTCGTCCGCCGAGCACGAGCATGGCCAGTCCGGCGATGACTCCCCAGGCGACCGAGGGGGCGCTCAACCAGGACAGCAGGGCGAACGCCACGGATCCGGTGAGGGCGCCGAGGAGGTCGTACTGGTACGCCTCCAGGGACGGCAGCTGCCGGAACAGGTCCGCGGTGATCTTGCCGATGGCTGCCATGACGACCGCGGCCAGCAGGAACAGGACCGGGAGGGTGACCCATTCCGGCAGTCCTGTGGTTTTCACGGCGGTGAAGTAGATGACCTCACCGCTGGTCTGCTGCACCTGGACCGGGAATTCCCGTACCAGGACGACGAGGACGGCCAGCGGGACGGGCGCCCAGCGTTTCAGCCACTGCCCTCGTCGGGCCGGAATGAGGAATCCAAGACCGATACCGAGGAACGAGCCGAGGAGAATGAAGTTCGAGAAGTAACTCAGATGGACGATGTTGGCGCCCGTCCAGCGGATCAGGGCCAATTCGACGAACAGCATGGTCGCGCTGGCCAACAGTAGTTTTCCGCGGATTTCCCAGGTACCAGTGCGACATTCCATGTCCGAAAGGTGCCACTTTCGCCGCGACGAGTCGAGTACCCGCGTATCCGGCCCGGCGGCCTTCCTCCATGCTGACCGGCCGGACGAACACACTCGGTCGACGCCCCACGACCACCTCCAAGACCAGTTCCTGGAGACAGTCTGCTGACCGCCGGGCGGCCCGTCGATTACCTGGCCAACGATGCGAGCCGAGCCACCAGCGGGGTCAGTCCTGTGAACGCGGCTGCGGATCTCACTGATCCTGGGCGGCGCCTAGGCTCAGGCAGGTGATTGAGACCATCGTTCTCGACGTCGGCGAGACCATCACCCGCGATGACCGCTACTGGGGTTCGTGGGCCGACTGGCTCGGTGTCCCGCGGCACACGCTCTCGGCCCTCGTCGGCGCCGTCGTCGCCCAGGGCCGGGACAACGCCGATGCCGTACGCCTCGCCCGCCCGGGTATTGACCTCGCCGCCGCGGCACAGGCACGTGAAGCGGTCGGCCGCGGCGAGTATCTCGACGAGACAGACCTGTACGACGACGTACGGCCGGCCCTCGCGGGCCTGCGCGAGCCTCGACGACACGCTTCGTACCCTCCACCATGCCGATGGCGCCGACCGGCAGCATGCTGCCCGCCTCCTCACGGCCGTCGCACGGACCGCGGATGCTGTCGCCTACAAGTACCGTCACCACGACCTCTCGGCCCGGCTCATCGAACTCATGCGGTGGGCGGCCCGACAGGCCGATGACCCGCTCGTCGCGGCCACCACGGCATATGTGCGGACCGAGACGTTCTTCGCTGCTCGCGCCCACACGGCAGGGCTGCCTGCCCTGGAGGACGCAATCGACGTCAGCCCGGCCCCGGTGAGCCGCGAGGCAACCGCTGCTCGAGGAGCCCTGCACATGCGGGCTGCGGTCGTCGCCGGGCGCGCCGGTGACGCCGATGCGGCTGACATTCACCTCGACGAGGCACGCCGCCTCGGCGACCAGGTGCCCGAAGACGAGTACCAGGGCACGGCATTCGGCCCCGACTCCGTCCGCATCCACGAAGTCTCCGTGGCCGTCAGTCTCGGCGGCGACCACGTAGCGCGCGCACTGTCCGTAGCCGAGGAGTGGGCGCCTCCGGAAGATCTGCCCGCGGAACGACGGTCGGGCTTCTGGATCGAGTTGGCGCGCGCCCAGTTGTGGGCGGGGTTCCGTGATGACTCCTACGAGTCGTTGAAGGTGGCGCGGCTCATCGCTCCGCAACACACGCGTGAACACAGGTGGGCGCAGGAAACCACGGCGACGCTACGGCGGTTGAAACGCGCGGACGCAGCGGACCTCACGAACTTCGCGGAGTGGATGGGAGTGGTCTGACCGGCCCCTGGGTTCGGAGGACCAGGGATACAAGCTGTATCCCTTGTGCCCGTCGTAGCCGCCCATCATCTGTCGGGTCCGCAGCGAACAGGCAGATGGGAACGGCGACATGAGCGAGTTCGGACCCGGGCAGATCGTGACTCGGGCGGAGCGTGAGCTGGCCGTTGGTCACTGGCTCCTCAGCGCGGCGCCGGATATGCGGCAGGCTCGCCAGGAATGGGCGCGATCCGGGGTGGCGCTACTGCGGTGCGGCGGCATTTTCACCGCGGTCCGTATCCGTGCGGCACTGGTCCAGGCCGCCGCCGATACGGATGACCCGAAGGTGATCGACGCCTAACTCGACGAGGCGCTGCACGGCGGACCGGTGTTCGTCGACACGAGATCGCAGCAGTACTACGCGCTTGTGCCGACGAGCACTTCGCACCTGGTGGTCTGGCAGGCCGGGAAGGTGCGGGACGCGGAATGCCTCGGGCCGTACACCTTCCTTGGTGTGCCGGAGCCACGACTCGCTGATCCCGACGCCTTGGTGCGCTCCTACTGGTGCGTTCCGATGGACGGCCCCGGCACGCTCTGCACAGCGGGGGCCGTGTCCCAGCTCGTCATGTACGGCCGCTACCGCCAGGCGTCGGAAGGGGCGTCATGACGGTGGTCGACGAGTACGAGATCTACGCCATCACGGTCCGGCAGGCGTACGAGACCGGGCCGGAGTGCGGACCCGCCTCTCCCGGCAGAGTTCAAGGATGTCGATGAGAACTCGCAACGCTCCTGGGCCGTCCGCCGAGTTCGGCCCTCTTGGCAGCTCAGCGAGCTGAGTCGGTGTTGGCGGCGTGGTCTTGAGGTGCTCAATGGGGCAAGGGCGTTGGCATGACAGACGCCTCAGCCATGGTCCCGCTGGTGAGCGAGCTGGGCGGTGCCGTGATCGGAGCGGCAGCCGCTATCTACGTACCGATGCGTCAGCGACGGCGTCAGTCTCGGGAAGAAGAGCGGTCCCGTCGTGAGAGCCTCCTCCGAGAGGAGATCAGCACGCTCACCCGGCTGTGCACTAGGCCCTGTCGTCAAATGCGGCGTGGCGGCGGGCGCTTGTTCGGCGGTTGGACCTAGGTCCGGTCCCAAGCCTTCAGCCTGTTACGCCGCCGTGGCGCCTCGCCTACCGTCCTCGCCATGGATACGACGGGCATTCTCGACGAGGCGCTCCAGCGACTGCACAGTTCAGGGCCGGAGCGGCTTGGGCGGCTCACCAATCACGCGCCGATGGCCGTTGAGGCCCTGGCCGCACATGGTCAGACCGACTCGGTGCACCGGTGGCTCGACCTATATGCACGCAAGCTTGAGGAGTTCCCGTCCGGCATCGAGCCGGTCACGAACGCCAACTGGCGCTTAGCTCTTGGCGATGCGAGCCGCGCCGCCGACTGGATTGACTACTTCGGCCGTGAGATCGCCGGGCGTCCCTGGCGTGATGTGCTGACCGAGTGGTGGCCCCGTCTTCTGCCCGGCATGTACGGCGGCTCGACACACCCGGTGATCAGGGTGGGCCACGCTGTGCGCACTCTTCTGACCGGCGAGGACACCGAGCCGCGTCTGGTCGAGCTCGCCCACGGCCTCGGCTATTGGGCCGCGCGCTACCACCCCGTCACGGATGTCGCTCCGTTGCCCGGCGCCGACAGCGCAGCCGCGGCCCTCGATGCGGTGACGCCCATCGCCGAACGGGACGGCGGCTTCGCCGCCCGGCTCGGCCGCGTCACAGGCCTGCCTGTGTGGGCGCCCGCGGTCACGGACGCGGATGAGGCGCGCCGCCGCCTCAGCGAACTGGTGCGGGCGGCCACCCACCGGTACGCCACCCACGGCCATGGCGAGGAGACAATGCTGGTCCACGCGGCCACGGCCCCCAACGCCGTCCTGCGGACCCTTCCCGCGCTCCCGCATGCCCTGTGGGTACCGAGCCTGCGGGCTGCCTGGACGGCATCTGCGGCGGTGACCGCGATGTACGCACCCCACGCCCCGGTCGCCTATACCCCACCAGGCACCTCCACCCCAGAAGAAGTCTTCGAACGGGCCCTGGCGCACGGCGACGAACACGTCATCAAGCTGACCGACACGGCCCTCGACATCGGCGACGAACAGGCACTGGCGGCGGCTTTGCGCTCCATCGAGCTGAGCGAACCGCTGGCCTAGCCACTCATCGCGCTCCTGCCGGACTCGGTGGCTCTCGGTCTGTGGCAAGGCAATCGTGGAGCCCGGGTTGTAGCGATCACGGTCGGATTCCCGTCGATTGTGGTCTCGATCGTGATGATCCTTTTGCTTGGCGTGCCTGAGTCGTCCCGGGCTTGGTTCACCCCCGACGAACTGGACGAGAACGAGTTCGTCGATGAGGACGGCGACGACAAGGATGACGAGCAGGCGGCTGGCCGAAGGTGACGCGGTAGTCGCTTCCGCAGGTCCGGCGGATGCGTGGTCAGCCTCCAAGCGCTGCCCTCCCGGCGCCCGCCGAACGCCCCGGCGGGATACGCAGGTCCGCTGCCCCCTCCGCCTTCTCGGCAACCCGGCTTCCGGCGCCCTCGCTCGCGCCCTCGGTGGAGGACCGGGCGTGGGGCGGGACGGAGCGCAAGTCGCCCGCGGTGTGCGACGCCGTCTCGGGAGCCGTTGCCGCTCCAGCAGGCGCCTCGGCAGCCGTCGGCTTGCGGAGCAGTAGCAAGGCCGCGTCGTCGTGCAGGTCGCCGCCCACGTGGGCGAGCAGTTCGTCGTGGAGGGCTGTGAGGGTGCGGGCCGGGTTGTCGGTCAGGTGCCGTTCCAGGCCTTTGGCCAGCGGGTAGAACTCGCGGTCGTGGTCTCGGGCCTCCGTGACGCCGTCCGTGTAGAGCAGGAGTTGGTCTCCGTCCGTGAAGGGGAGGACCTGGAGGGTGGGGGCCTCGCCGGTGAGGGCTCGTAGGCCGAGGGGTGGGGTTGGGTGTGTGGGCTCCACCGGGATGACGGCGGAGTCGCGTACCAGCAGGGGAGGCGCGTGGCCGCAGTTGACCACCTCCAGGCGTCCCTCCCGCGGGTAACCGGCGACGACGGCGGTGACGAAGTCGTCGGCGTCGAGGTTGCGGGCCAGGCTCCGCTCGATCCTGTCGACTACGGCGAGGAGATCGGGTTCGTCGTAGGCGGCCTCGCGGAAGATGCCGACCACGAGGGCGGCGGTTCCCACGGCCGGCAGGCCCTTGCCCCGTACATCGCCGACGAGCAGACGTACTCCGTACGGCGTGGGCACCAGCGCGTAGAGGTCGCCGCCGATACGGGCCTCCGCCGCCGCGGCGCTGTAGCGGACTGCCGTCTGGAACGGGCCGACGGTCGCCGGTACGGGCTTGAGCAGCGCGTGCTGGGCAGCCTCCGCCACCGAGCGGACAGCCGCGAGCACCTTCTCGCGGCGCCCGCGCAGCGCGCTGGCCAGCGCGCTCGCCAGGGTGACGGCCACCAGGGCGGACAGGACCACCACCAGCTCATGGCACGGCACACCGTCACGGATGCCGAGTGCGGTGCCCAGCCCCCCGGCGAGGAACCCGACACCCAGGACCCCGCGCGGCTCGCAGGTGGTGGCGGCCAGTGCGGGCCCGGCGGCCAGCAGCGGCAGCCAGATCATCCCCGAACCGCCGAGGAGATCGACGAGCACGATGACGGAGACGATCAGTATGGGCAGTACGGCCGTACATGAGGCCACGTGCGCGGCGGCGCGTAGCCGGGCCTTCGCCCCGGGACCGGCCACTCGGTTCCTGAACGGCCGTATCGGCCAGTGGTCGCCACCGTGGTGTCGGGCCTGAGTCATGTTGTGTCCGCAGTCCTCACTGTCGCGGGGTGCGCCCCCTGATATGTCCGGTTTATTCAGGAAATGGGTTCGACAGGGGTCGCCGCAAGGAGCGGATTTTCAAATAGTGAGCAAGGGGCCCGGTCACTTGGTGAGCGAAAGCCCCCTGGTCACACGGCTCGCGGTCGGGATCAGCCGGGCCCGGATCTCCTCGAGCCGGGAGAGCCGGTTCTTCGGCAGCGAGACGCCGAGCGAGCCGAGCGTGTTCCCGCTGTAGACGGGCACCGCGACGCAGACCGTGCCGAGGGCGTACTCCTCCAGGTCCGTGACGGCCGGGGCAACGGGCGAGGTGTCGACGTGCCGGAGCAGTTCCGGAGGGCTGGTGATGGTACGGGGCGTGAGGTCGGACAGGGTGTGCCGGGACAGGTAGTCCTTGCGGGACTCGTCGTCCAGCTCGCGCAGTACGGACTTGCCCAGCGCGGTGGCGTGCCCGGCGTCCTCGAAGCCCACCCAGAGGTCGGCGCGGGGCGCCCGGGGGCTGTCGACGATCTCGGCGACCCGGATCTCGCCGTCCTCGTAGAAGGTGAGGTAGGCGGCGGTCGAGAACTCGTCCCGCAGCGCCGCGAGCGCCGGACGGACCCGGCTGAGCAGCGCCTGCCCGCGGCCCGCGGTGTGCAGCGTCTGCAGCTTGTCGCCCAGGATGAAGCCGCCGTCGTCCAGCTTCCGTACGTATCCGTCGTGCACCAGCGTCCGCAGCAGGTGGTACGCGGTGGCCAGCGGCAGCCCCGTCTCCCGCGCCAACTGCTTGGCCGGCGCCCCGTTCTCGTGCGCGCTCACCGCCTCGAGCAGCCGGAAGGCCCGCTGCACGGAGCTGATGAGCGTAGGGCCGTCGCCTCTAGCCATAGGACCAGCGTGCGCCCGGCGCACGGCACAGGCAAACTTCGGGTTCGCGCAAGGGGCGCCCCGTAAGGGGCGCGGGGAACTGCGCGACCAGCCACGACGGACAGTGAGCCGAGGGACAACCAGGGGGGCCTGGGGGCGCAGCCCTCAGTTACGGGAAGGGGCGGGCTTGGGGAAAAGAAACCCCACGCCCGCCCCGGCGGCCGACACCGCTACCGCGAAGCCAAGCTGTCCGCGTCGCGCCGGGACCGTTCCCGCACGAACGAGATCGCGATCACGATCGCGGCCACGAGCACCGACAGCAGCACCTGGCTCCGCCCGCCACCCTCCTTCTCGTCCGTGAGCATGTACAGCAGCACGAACGAGATCATCCCGATCGTCGCCCACGTCAGATACGGGAACAGCCACATCCGTACGACGAGCTTCTCGGGGCTCTCGCGCAGGATGATCCCGCGCATCTTCAGCTGCGAGAAGCAGATGACCAGCCATACGAACAGCGCGACCGCACCGGAGGAGTTCAGCAGGAACTGGAAGACCGTGTCCGGCCACAGGTAGTTGAAGCCGACCGCCACGAAGCCGAAGACCACGGAGGCCAGGATCGCGGTCTGCGGAACGCCTTGCGTGTTCGTCCGTACGAAGGACTGCGGAGCGTCACCGCGCTGGCCGAGGGAGAAGGCCATCCGGGAGGCGGTGTAGAGGCCGGAGTTGAGACAGGACAGCACGGCGGTCAGCACGATGAAGTTCATGATCTGGCCGGCGTGCGGGATGCCGATCGCGTCGAGGGCGGCGACGTACGAGCCCTTCTCGGCGATCGAGGGGTCGTTCCACGGCAGCAGGGCGACCACGACGAGGATCGAGCCGACGTAGAAGACACCGACCCGCCAGATCACGCTCCGGGTGGCCTTGGCGACCGCCCGCTGCGCGTCCGGGGACTCGGCGGCGGCGAGGGTGACGATCTCGCTGCCCATGAAGGAGAAGACGACCAGCAGGATGCCGGTGAGAATCGCGCCGGGCCCCTCCGGCAGGAAGCCGCCGTGCGCGGTGAGGTTGCCGAATCCCGTGTCGGCGTCGGAGCCGGGCAGCAAGCCGAAGATGGCCAGCCCGCCGAGCACGATGAAGCCCGAGATGGCGACGACCTTGATGCCCGCGAACCAGAACTCGAACTCGCCGAAGGAGCCCACCGAGGCCAGGTTCGTGGCGGTCAGCACCACCATCACGATCAGCGCCCAGGCCCACTGCGGTACGGCCGGTACCCAGCTCTCCAGGATCACCGCACCCGCGGTCGCCTCGACCGCGAGCACGACGACCCAGAAGAACCAGTACAGCCAGCCGATCGAGAACCCGGCCCAGCGGCCGAGCGCCCGGTCCGCGTAGGCGGAGAAGGACCCGGAGGACGGGTTGGCCGCGGCCATCTCGCCGAGCATGCGCATCACGAAGACGACGAGGGCGCCGACCAGTGCGTACGACAGGAGAATGCCGGGTCCGGCGGCGGCGATACCGGAGGCGGAGCCCACGAAGAGCCCGGCGCCGATCACGCCGCCGATGGCGATCATGGACAGGTGGCGGTTCTTGAGACCGGCCTTCAGACCGTCCTGCTCCGGAGGCTGACCACCGGTGGGTGGAGCGGCGTCGGGGGCCAGAGATTCTGGGGGACGTGTAGTCATGGCGACATCCATTGAGTGGTTGGGAAGGAGTGCCGTGCGGGGGCGTGGCTGTCCGGAACGCCGGGTCGCCTCGATAGGCGGGGGACGAGCGGGCCGGGCTGCGCACGTGGGGGCATGCGCGGGGGAGGGCGGTCAAGGCACTGACGATTCCCGTAAGCGTTCACGGTGCGGTTCGCGGTATCCGGATGGCGTGCTGGTGAGGTGGTCGTCACCAGCACGTCCGCGATTCGCTCCGTCTCCTCGTGGGAGTTGGGCCGCATCACTTGCGGAAATGGATTTGCGCAAGCGTATGGGGGGTCATGGGGCTACGTGTTTGTGAAGCTTGAACAAACTCGCCCTTGATGGCTGTACGAACGGCCAATGCGGAACCGGGGTCAGCTGGTCGGCGGCAGCCTCAACTGGAGCATGGCCAGCAGCCGTTGATCAGGGCGGCTGAGATCGAGACCGGTCAGCTCCTCAGCCCGGCGCAGGCGGTAACGCAGCGTGTTGGGGTGAACATGGAGCTGGGCGGCGGCGGCCCGTACGTCACCGAAGGAGTTCAGATACGTCAGGAGCGTCTCGGCGAGGCGGCCCTGATGCCGGCTGTCGTGCGCGACCAGCGCGGTCAGCCGTGGATCCCGTATCTCGGGGTGGGCGGAGAGCAGCGTCAGCATCTCGCTGACCAGCACTTCCGCCTGTATGTCGGGCAGCGCGGCGACCGCGGCGGACACCCCGGCGCTCACCATGGCGTCGAGGATGCGGTCCGCCTCCCGGCGTGACTCGGGTACGGCCCCGAGTGCCGACACCAGGCAGCCGACCGAGCCGCGCAACGGCAGCCCCAGATGGCGGCGCGCCGCGTCGGTGATCTCCTGGGCCCAGCCGCGCAGGGTGTCCGTGTCGATGCTGCGGGGCAGCTGCGGCAGGAGCACGTAGATACGGGAGTCGACCTGGGTGACCAGGGCGCTGCGGTGCCGGGCGGCGATGTGTACGGAGACCAGGTTGGTGACCTCGGTGTGGGCCAGCTCCGGTGCGCCGACGGTGTCCCCGGCCTCGTACGCCTCTGTGGTCCCGTACGAGAAGCCCAGCACGGCGGCCGGGCGGGCGGCGTCAAAACCCAGGTGGGTGGCCAGCGGCTGCGGTCCGGTGCTGCCGTCCATGAGTCCGGCGAGCAGGGTCCGGACGAGCGTCACGTCGTCCGAGAGCTCCCGGCGGCGGCGTACGAGATGCAGCGCGGCGACACGGGCGGCGCCCAGCAGCGCCTGGCGCGAGCGTTCGGACAGCGGGGTCGAGCCCTCCTGCACCCAGATGGTGCCCAGCTGCCGGTCCCCGGAGCGGATGGCCACCGCGAGCCGGCGGCGGATGCCCAGCTCGGGGTGGCTGTCGATGCCGATCACCTCGTCGCTGGAGTGCAGGTGCTGGAACACGCCCCACTCGCGCAGCTTCGCCAGATAGCCCTCCGGTCCCTGCCAGCCGAGGATGGAACGGCGCCGCAGGTCGTCGGCCTCGTCGGAGTCGGTGGTACGGGAGTACGCGAGGACCCGGTTCGCGGCGTCCTCGATGCTGACGATGCCGCTGGTCAGGATGGCGGTGGTCTGGGCCAGCGAGAACAGGTCGCCCTCCTCGGCGCTCGCGCCGGGGTCGTCCGGTGGTGCCTCGTCCAGGGCTGCGCGGGCCAAGGCGTTGACCTGCTCCCAGCGGGCGTCGCTGCGCAGCGAGAGGAGGGCGATGCCGGCCTCGGCGGCGGTTTCGCTGAGGCCCGCGGCCTGGGCGGGGGCGTCGAGCTTGACCACGACGGCGGTGGCGCCGTCGCGCCCTGCGGCCCGGAGCGCGGGGAAGGCGGCTCTTCCGCGGGAGCCGATTGCGAGGACCAGGTCGCCGGGCTGGGCGGTTGGGGGGTCCTCGGGGTCGAGCAGGGTGACTCCGTGGATCTCTACGTCCAGGCCGGCGGGGGCGGCTTGGACCTCGAGCAGCGAGTCGCCCAGTGCCATGACCAACTGGCGGAGGGTGATGCTCGCGGCTGGGTCCATTAGGTGTCGCCTTTCTCTGCGGGTTGAGTGTGGCTGGTCGCGCGGGGTGCCTCCGGCGGTGGGGCGGCTGCGGGTGCGTTGTGGTTGCTCGCGCCGTTCCCCGCGCCCCTGGGGTGCGTGGTGGGTCGGGGCCGTGGGCCGGTGCGTCAGCCCGTCGCAGGCCGGGCATACGGCCCTGGCCTGGTACACGGTCCTGGTTTCCCGAGACAGAACCTACGCGACGGGCATACGACGCACCGGCCCACGGCCCCTCCCGCCGGTGGGAGAGTGCGGGTGCATTGTGGCCGACGGCTCCGGGAGCGCCCCTATAGGGGCGCGGGGAACTGCGCGACCAGCCACGACGGGCCTGCAGTCGCCCACGAACCCAGCACCTCACCCCCGTAGGCACCCCGCCCAACCGCCGGAGGCTAGAGGCGGATGACGATCAGGGCCGTGTCGTCGGTGGTGCCCGTGGACGGGAGCAGGTCTGCCAGGAGGGCGTCGGCCAGGGGCTCGGGGTCGGACTTCCGGTGGCGGGTCAGGGAGTCGGCGAGGCGGGCCAGGCCGGTGTAGATGTCCTCCTGGCGGCGTTCGACCAGCCCGTCGGTGTACAGAGCGAGCGTGGCGCCCTCGGTGAAGGGCGTACTGGCCTGGGGGCGGTGAACGTGCTCGGGACGCGCGCCGAGCGGTGGGTCGGTGGCCTGGTCGAGGAAGGTCACGGTGCCGTCGGGGTGGAGCAGGGCGGGCGGTGGGTGGCCGGCGCTGCTGTAGGTGATGGTGTAGCTGTCCCAGTCGATGAAGGTCTTCACCGCGGTGGTCGACTCGGCTCCGTCGACGTAGCGGGCGTACAGGCCGAGGACCTCCAACGCCTGCGCCGGACCCTCGGCGACTCGGGCCGCCGCGCTGAGCGCACTGCGCAGCTGCCCCATCACGCAGGCCGCCGCGAGCCCGTGGCCGACGACGTCACCGACGGCGACCGAGATGCGGTTGCCGGACAGCTCGACCAGGTCGTACCAGTCGCCGCACACGTTCAGGGCCCCGATGGCGGGCCGGTAGCGCACGGCCACCTGGTGGTGCCCGAGCGGGCGGGGAGTGGGCAGCAACGCCGCCTGCAGGGCCAGAGCGACCTCGCGTTCGCGGGCGTGCGCCGTGCGCAGGCGTTCGTTGACCTCCTGCAGTTCACGGGAGCGGGTGTAGAGCTCGGCCTCCAGCACGCGGGCCTGTCTGTCGCCGCCCGGGCCGCCGCGGGCGCGGATGAGTTCGGTGACCTCCTCCACCCGGTGCACGATCAACGCCACGTGACCGTCGGGGCCGAAGACGGGTGCGTTGACCGGGCTCCAGTAGTGCTCCTGCCAGTGGCCGGGACGCTGGGGATCCTCGATGTCGTAGCGGAGCAGCGCCATGGTGTCGCGCTCGCCGGTGGCCACCACGCGGAGCATCGACTCCCGGGTCTCCCGCATGCCGGCGGCGGCCGGGTCGTTGGGGTTCTCGGGGAAGACGTCGAAGATGTAGCGGCCCAGCAACTGGTCGCGGGTGCGTCCGGCCAGCCGCAGGAAGTCGTCGTTGGCGTCGGCGTACACCAGCTCGGGGGTGAGCAGCGCCACCATGCCGGGGAGGGCCCGGAAGACCGCCGCGTAGTCGATCTGCGGTTTCCTCATGTGCTGACCGCCTCGGCGCCGACCTTTCAGTGTGCTTCCACGATAGAAGCGAACACACCAAGGGGCCCGGTCACGGCATCCGACGGTTCCGGCAGTGGCGGACTTGGGGACCGGTCCCGAGTACGACGGCTTACCGTGCGCGTCGGCCCGAACCGCACACCCCGACCGTGAGGAACCCCCCATGCCCAGCACTCGGACCCTCGTACTGGCGGGCATCACCGCGGCAGTCTCGACCGCCGCGTTCACGCTGTCCGCGCAGGCCGCCACTCCGGCTCCGAAGAAGCCGACGGCCGCCCGGTGCGCGTACCCGTCGGAGGTACTCGACCTGACGAACTGGAAGCTGACCCTGCCCACCGGCGAGGACGAGGACCCCACCGAGATCACCCAGCCCGAGCTGGCCACCTTCTCCGCCGATCCCTGGTTCCGGGCCGACGCCGCCTGCGACGCGGTGCGGTTCCGGGCCGCCGTCAACGGTGTGACGACGGGAGGCTCCAGCTACCCGCGCGCCGAGCTGCGGGAGATGACCGACGGCGGCGAGGACGAGGCCGAGTGGTCCACCACGGACGGCAAGCACACGCTCGTGGTCACCGAGGCGTTCATGGCACTGCCCAAGGAGAAGCCCCAGGTGGTCGGCGCGCAGGTGCACGGCGGGGACGACGACGTCACGGTCTTCCGTCTCGACGGCAGCAGGCTCTACATCACCGACGGCGACGACAGCCGCCACCACCTCGTCACCGACGACTACGAACTGGGCACCGAGTTCGAGGCCAAGTTCGTGGCGCAGAACGGGGAGATCGACGTGTACTACAACGGCGAGCTGGAGACCACGATCGAGCACGACGGCGACACCAACTACTTCAAGGCAGGCGCCTACACCCAGGCCAACTGCGACAACTCCGACCCGTGCGCCAAGGGGAACTACGGCGAGGTCCGTATCTCCGCCATCGAGGTCACCCACTCCTGAGCGGCGGACAGGGCGTGGCCGGCCGGGTGTCACCGGCCGCGCAGACGGTCAGTGCTGTGCCGGGACGCCGAGTTCGTCGAGGAGGCCGCGGACGCGGCGCTCGATCTCGTCGCGGATGGGGCGGACGTCGTCCACGGCCTTGCCCGCGGGGTCGTCCAGCGTCCAGTCGAGGTAGCGCTTGCCGGGGAAGACCGGGCATGCGTCACCGCAGCCCATGCTGACCACGACGTCGGCGGCGCGGACGATCTCGTCCGTCCAGGGTTTGGCGAACTCGCGTGAGATGTCGATACCGCGCTCGCTCATCGCGGCGATGGCGGCCGGGTTCAGCTCGTATCCGGGCTCGGAGCCGCCCGACCAGGCGACGGCCCCGTCGCCGGCCAGGTGCTGGAAGAAACCCATGGCCATCTGGCTGCGTCCGGCGTTGTGGACGCAGAGGAAGAGCACGACGGGCCTGCCGTCGGTGTGGCCTTCGACCTTGGCCAGGGCGTGCAGGCGCTGGCGGGCGAACCGCTCGGCCAGCAGCGGGAGGAAGTTGGGGATGGTGCTGCGGCTGGCGAACTGGTCGTAGCTGGAGGTCAGGAACCGCTCGATGGTCTCCTGGCCGAAGACGCCGTCGAAGTCGCGGCTCAGGTGGGTCGCGGCGGTACGCAGGGCGAGTTGCTGGTCGATGCTCAGGTTGCGGTGCGGGAAGGACGCGGTCTCAGTCATCGCTGCCTCCAGGAGGGCGGACGGCGGGCGCCAGCCGGTCGACCCGGTCGGCGAGATCACTCAGGGCGTCGGCGAAGGCGTCGTCGGTGCCGGTGCGGGTGGGGTCGGGGACCGACCAGTGCAGGCGGTCGGGGGCCCGGGGGCCGAGCTGTTCGTGAGCGTTGTCGCAGACGGCGACCACGAGGTCGTCCGGGCGCAGCGTCTCGTCGATGTGGGAGGTACGGGCGGGGGCCAGGGAGAGGCCGTGTTTGCGTGCGGTCGCGAGGGTGCGCGGGTGGACGCGCCCGGCGGGTCGGGTTCCCGCCGAGGCGGCCGGCACGGTGCTGTGGCGCTTCCAGAGGGCCGCGGCAAGGTGCGAGCGGGCGGAGTTGTGCGTGCAGACGAACACCACACGAGGTGCTGTACGCAAGGGAGTTGGCGCGAGGTCGGTCAGGTTCTGTACGCGTAGGCGCAGGTAGGTGCGCCGTCGGTCTCCTTCGGAGCGGGACCGCTCGATCAGGCCGACCTGATCGAGCAGCTTGAGGTGGTGAGCCAGGAGATTGCTGGGCAGGCCCAGCTCCTGGCCGAGTTCGCTGGGCGAGGCGTCGCCCAGCAGCAGCCGATCGATGATCGCCAGGCGCGCGGGTTCGCCCAGTGCCGCGTGCCGTTGTGCTCGCGTCACCAGCGATGCAGGCCACTCAGCGTTCATTGAGTCAATATTCGTTGAGCTGGTTTGGCCTGTCAATGCATCCGGTGGACTTCACGGCGTACGGGCCCCGATGGCCGGGTTTCTCGTCAGGCCTCGGCCGCGGCCTTGTCCGGCTCGGCCTGCTGGTCGCCGTCCGTGAGGGCGGCGAGGTGGCGTTCGGCGTCGAGGGCGGCGGAGCAGCCGGTGCC
>NZ_BAAGPS010000086.1:0-2165 GCF_054783935.1 Streptomyces pseudoechinosporeus | reverse complement strand
GTTGGCCGTACGGCCGCTCTCGCGAGAGTTGGCCGTCCTGGTCCGCAGGAAGGCACGTGGCATGTCGTAACTACGCCGCAGATCGACACCCGAGACGTTCGCGAGCGCGCCCGCCCCGGCTCCGGAAGCGCGGACTCTGTCCGCAGCCCCGGTCTCCGGGGCTGCGGACACAACTGATTCCGAGACCCCCCAGCCCCGTCCCGCCGCCAACTCGGCTGCTGCGGCTGCCGCGTCGCGTCCGGCGCGCACCGTGAGGCCGTCGTCGACGTCGCGCCGCCCGGCCGTGCGGAAGGCGGCCCCCGCAGGCACCCCGGCGGGCGACACCGACCCGAGGTTCGAGAACGGGCCGCTCGCCGTCGTCGACGTCGAAGACGGTCAGGTGCTGGCGTACTGCACCGGCGGCCTGGTCCTGGACGTGCCCGCCAAGAGCCTGCCGTCCCTGGTGGACTGGACGCTGAAGGAGGCGAAGCTCGGGCAGCCGAAGCTGTCCGGCCCGGGCAAGCCGGCCGACCCGCTGCTCGTGCTCACCGAGGCCGCGCTGGAGCGCTACGGCCTGCCCGTCGCCCTGAGCGAGGAGGAGCGGCTGGCCGGGCGGATCCCGGAGGGCCACAAGGTCATCAAGCAGCTGGCGCGCGCCGACTGGCAGCTGACCAAGAGGGGCTTCGGGCCGTGGGCGCGGATCTACCGCCCGGCCAAGGGCTCGGACCGCCAGTGCGTGCAGCTGTGCATCCCGTCCTGGCACGCGCTCGACTCCCGCCACTGGGGCCACGCCGCACAGCTGGCGCCGGCGGACCTCGCCCGGGTCCTGGGCGTGTACGCATCCCGGGTGATGACGCCGCGCGGCTCCACGGCCGTGACCGGCCTGGAGCTGATGACCGCGCTGCACCCGCCGACCCACGCCGTGCGGGATGAGGCCACCGGCGGCTTCCGGCAGGCCGACGAGAAGACCCCCGGGTCGCTGGGCGTGGACCCGGTGGACTGCGCGCCGTGCGAGGCCCCGGACGGGCACCCGCTGCTGGCGGACCTGCCGCGCTTCCACACGCGGACCCCGGCGGAGAAGCTGTTCGAGGAGGCGTACGACTGGGCGCGCCCGCTCACCGACGCCGAATGCACCAGGCGGCACCTGGTCGGCATCGACGTGAACATGGCCTTCGCCGCCGGCGCCAACGGCCTGGTCGTCGGTCTCGGTACGCCGACGCAGGTCAAGGCGCCGGTGTTCGATGCGAAGCTGCCCGGCGCATGGCTGGTCGACCTGTCCCATGTGGACCTCTCCCGGATGAAGGTCGCCAAAGACAAGTGGGCGGACCTGGACGGCAGCCTGCTGCCCAGCCCGTTCACGCCGAAGGGCGAGCGCCCCGAGGGCCCGGCCTGGTACGCGACACCCACCGTGGCGTACGCGGTGGAGCTCGGCTACGACGTCGCGCCGATCGAGGCGTACGTCCGGCACGAGAACGGCCGTTACCTGGACGGCTGGTACCACCGGCTGCGCGACGCCTTCCTCGCCACGATGGCCGACCTCGGCGTGCACGCGGACATGGCGCCGGCGGACTTCCTGGCGGCAGCGTGACCCGGAGCTGGCGATCGTCGTGGACGCGGTCAAGGCGACGGTCAAGGGCGGCCTGGGCAAGCTGCGCGAGCGGCCGCGCGGGGAGGGCTGGCGGTCCGGCGAGCCGTGGCGGGCGCTGTCCCGCCCGACGTGGCGGCCGGACATCCGCGCGGCGGTCATCTCCCGCACCCGGATCAACCTGCACCGGAAGATCGTCAAGCACGCGGCGTTCACCGGGCAGTACCCGGTGGCGGTCCTCTCCGACTGCGTCGTGTACGCCGTCGACGGCGCCAGCCCGCTGGACTTCCTGCCCTACCGGGACGGCAAGCCGCTGCCCGGCGGCTTCAAACTCGGCATCAACCCGGGCCTGGTGAAGTGGGAGGGCACCCAGGAAGTGCTGTGGGGCGAAGAGGTCCGCGAGCGGTTCAACGCCCCGGAGCTCAACCTCGCCCGGTACATCAAGGACGGCACCGTCACCGACGTCGACAACGGAGAGTAGGAGAGGGCGACGATGAGCATGTTCGGGGACGGTCTGGAAGCCGCGGTGCAGAAGGCATTCACCCGCCCTGCGCCCAAGAGCGCGGGCGCGCAGATGCGGTACCTGGTCAAGCAGCTCAAG
>NZ_BAAGPS010000085.1:0-90893 GCF_054783935.1 Streptomyces pseudoechinosporeus | reverse complement strand
TCACCCCGGCGGGAAACCTGTTCGACCCACGCGTTCCATGATCGGTTGAGATACGGCTTCTCATCCCCGGGTGCGGCTGCTTGTGCCCTCTCGCCCTCCCGTTCCTCTCTCCGTTCCTCTCGCTGTCACCCGTAGCGATGAGCGGCATTGCTGCCGCCTTCGTCGCCGTTGCGTTCCTCATGGCGCTGTTCGAGGTCGACACGGTGGAGTTCACCGGGCAGCAGGTGCGTCTGATCAGCAGGATCCGTACTCGCACAAGGGAGGTCGCCGACCTGGTATCGGTAAAGGTGGTGCACTCAGGCTCCGCAGAGAGCGGCTACACCCAGACGTCGTTGCGGCTGGCATGGCAGAACTGGGAGGGGCAGGAGTTCGACGGCGAGTTCGACCCCGGGCTGGCCGACTCCCTCCGCCGGAAGCCGGCGTTGGGCGACCTCGTCGAGGAACGGTGGAGTCCGCTCATGTCCTCCACCGATCCGTAGGTGCGGTGGGGGTGGTGCCAAGTGTCCGACGGTAGGTCTCTCACCTGGACAGGCAATCCATTTCCCAGCCTCAAGCTGGGGTGCGGCTGCATGCCGGTGGCCATCCTCCTCGCGACAGCGCTGGCGAAGATCTTCTCGCTGCCGACCGGATGGTGGATGGTCATCATGCAGGTCTGTGTGGTCCTCGCCGTGGTGGCGGGCCTGTTCGAGGTCCACACGGTGGAGTTCACCGAACAGCGGGTGCGTCTGGTGAGCAACGCCCGCACGCGCATCAGGGACGTGACCGATCTGGAATCGGTCGAGATCGTCCACTCAGGCAACACCGAAGACGGGTACACCCAGACGTCCCTACGCCTGACCTGGTCAGGCAGCCACCGGGGAAGCCACACGATCGACGACAACCACGACGCCGCGCTGGCCCACTCACTCACCCGCGTACTCGGGACTCGCCTGCACATGAGCGAACGCTGGAAGACACTCGAACCGCCTCCACCTGAGGCCTAGTTGCTCACTGTGGGATGCGAGGTGGACGCCGCACATTCGCCGACGCTTCGAACTCGACGCGCTCTTCGCGAATCACGACGTTCTTATGGCGGGCCGGATTGCGGTGCCGGGCCTCTGAGCAGAGTCGGTGAATGGTGCGGTCACTTCCCGGCCGACGAGCGGGATATCTGGAAAGGGAGCTTCTGTGAGCCTTGAGCTGCGGCACTACGCCGACATCGACCCGGTGCGCCAGACGATCGTGGACATCCATGTCGAGGTCCGTCAGCGCGACTTGGGTCTCACCGGGCCCTTCTACACCGCCGAACGCTTCAACGAGCGCCTGACCAGCCACCGTTCGGAACCCGGATGGGAGACGGTCATCGCGTACGACGGGACCGAGCCCGCAGGCTTCGCGTACGCCACCCCCCTCAGCCCCAACACCCGCTGGTGGACAGCCATGACCACCCAACTGCCCGACGGCTACACGCTCGAGACGGGCAAGCGCACCCTCGCGCTGAACGAGATCGTCGTCCGGCGCCCGTGGCGCGGCACCGGCCTCGCCCACCGCATCCACGAGGAACTGCTGGCGGACAGAGGCGAAGACCGGGTCACGCTGCTGGTCAACCCGAAGGCTGGAGACGGCAAAGTCCAGGCCGTGTACGAGCGTTGGGGTTACGAGAAGATCGGTGAGCAGCAGCCGTTCCCCGACTCCCCCGTGTTCGCCGCGATGATGCGCGATCCGTTGCACCAGGCGTGACCGTCACGGAACCCTGATCAGCAGCCGAAGGTAGGAGGACGCAGTGACCAGTTCAGTCCCGTGGCAACAGCGACTGTCCACCGGCACGGAAGCCATCCAGGAGGAGGTGATCGGCTGGTACCAGCAGACGCGGCACAGCAAGGCGTACGTCCCCACCATGATCTGGGGCACGCTGCAGACCGAGGCGTACGCGACCGTGATCCTTCGCCGGGTCGTCGACTTCCTCGGTGTCCCGGACGACGTGCCGGCGGGGGTGGCCAAGCGAATGGAGCGACAGCGGGTCCTGTACGACGGTGAGCACCACTACGACGTGATCCTCGGCGAACAAGCCCTGTACACGAACGTCGGAGGGCCTGAGGTGATGCGTGGGCAGATGGAGCGGCTCCTCCGCGACATCGACCTCCCCGCTCTTGCCCTCGGCGTCCTCCCCGCCACCGCCGAAGTGGGCGTGGTCCCCATGCCCGCCTTCAACATGTACGACGGCGGCCGAGCTCACTACGAACTCGTGTCCACCGGCGTGGATATCACCGATCCAGACGAACTCGCCCTCCATGACAAGGCGTTCAACGCCATCACCGACGCCGCCTGCTTCGGAGACACCGCCAAGGAGCTGATCACCAACGCCTTGGCCTTCTGGAATGGCAATTTGACGGCTCCGCCGAGGTGATTGGGCAGAGGGCCGGCGACCACTTCCCTCGCCGCATGATGCAGTTCTTCCCGGAGGTGACCGGTGGGAGCGGAACCGACGCTTGAGCAGCGGCTCAGGAACTGTCGGCGCTCGGCCGTCCACCTGGAGATGCGCGATGGCTACATGCGCTCCGACCCGCGCTTCATCGCCTGGCAGAACGGCGTCCGCGACGCGCCCGAGGACAACGACCCGGCCTTGCGGCCGTGGCTCACGCTCGTCGCCGAGCTGGTCGGCAGGGGCGTAGAGATCCGACGGGCCCGTATCGTCTCCGAGCCGGTCAGCGACTACATCGAGTTCGAGCACCATGTCACGGACGCCAACGTGGCGGCCGGTGAGCAGGTGCGCTGGCTTCCGCGTCGGCAGGCATCGGACATCGCCCTGCCGGGCAACGACTGCTGGTTGCTGGACGACCACCTCGTCGTGTTCCACCACTTCGACGGGGATGGCGAACTCGCCCCGGACGACGAGACGTTCACGGACGATCCGGCGACTGTGAAGCTGTGCAGCTCCGCGTTCGAGGCCGTTTGGGGGGCGGGCTGTCCCGCACGCGGAGTACCACCCGGCTCGTCGGCACTGACGGAGAATCAGCATTGCCGTCATCGTCCAGCGTCGCCGAAGCACGACGAGCGCTCGGTCAGCGCCTGCGCGAGATCCGGAAGGACGCGGGTCTCACTGCGCGGGCGCTGGCCGTGTTGGCGGGCTGGCACGAATCCAAGTGCAGCCGCATCGAGCATGGTCGGACCCCGCCTTCGGATGCCGACGACCTCGGGAGCCGGATCGCGCCCGCTGGGTCAGGTCCAGTCGAGAATCCGCCGCACAACGCCCGTGACTGCCCGTCTGATCCACCCGAACAGTCCTGCCGCCACGGCCACATCGGCCCCCGCCGCGGCCACGTCCGCCCGGGCCGACCCGGCGCGGCACCCGGGACAAGAACGGGGCCAACGGCGCTTTCGCACGCCGCACTTCTTGCATATCGCCATGCTCCGATTCTCCTCAAACTTTCGCCGTTCTGATCAACTGTCAGCCAGGTGGCTCGCGCGGGTGACCTGTGGCCATCAGTCCGGCCTGGGGGCAGACGGCAAGGAGGCATCGGTGGTGCTTATGTCGCCTGCGGTGAGGGACCCGCCGATGCTTCCGGAGCCGACCGCACCCGCATCTCTGCTCGCCGTGCTGGGTGCTTTACGCGGCAGTTTCACCTCGCCGACCTTCTCCACGTTCGCCGCGCTGGTCACCGGACTGAACCGCCGAACGCTTCAACGGGCGCCTGACCGGCCACCGTTCGGCACCCCGTTGGGAGACGGTCATCGCGTACATCGAGGACCTGGCGGGCCTCGAAGCTGCACAGGACGCGGTCCTTGGACTCGTCGGTGTAGATGTTCACCTGCTCTTTGAGTGTCATCCGTTTCTGCTGAGCGAAGGCGACGACCTCGCCCTCGGAGCCGTCCGGACGGGCCACGGTCACCACGTACTGGTTGGCCATGAGGGTCGTTTTCTGCCGGATGAGGAACCGTTGCTGGGACTGCTGAAGACTCACGTCGCTCTCCAAGGTGTTCGTGCCGTCCGTCCCGACAATGCCGGTCGGCCGATGCGCCGCGCTGTCGCCGTAGGTCGTTCCTTGCTCGGCCGAATGTGCGACTTTCGTTGGACGCCGGTGCGACGAACGGCTGCTGTCCGCACGGGCGTTGACACCTACCGTTGGCGTGTGAATGTGACGATGATGGCCCGCGACATCTGGAAACACCTGGTCGTGGCGGGCATGTGGTCCCGGCGGCGGATCGTCGGCGAGGCGGTCCTGGCCCTGGTTCTGGCCCTGGTGGCGGCGCTGAGCGTGCCGGGCGACGGCGCGCTGTGGATGGCCGCCGTGGCAGTGGCCGCTGCTGTGATGTCTCTGCTGCGACGGGCGTTCCCGGCGAGCGTGCTGGTGCTCACGGGCGCGGTCGCCGGCGTGCTCACCGGTTTCTGGGCTCTGTTGATGGTCGCGGGCTGGTCGGCGGGCCCGAGGATCGCGGCGCCGCGGCGGGCGCTCGCGTCGTTCGCGGCCTCGTACGTGCTCTATGCGGGGCTGTCCGTCTACCAGGAGACGCCCGTTCTGTCCGCGCTGCAGGTGCTGCTGTTCGTCACCCTCACGTTCCTGGCGACGACCGTCGTGCCCGGCCTCGCCGGCCGCTACCGCACCCAACGTCGCACGCTCCTGCACGCGCTGCACAAGCACAACGCCCAACTGCTGCGTGAACGCGAGATGATCGCGTCCCACGCGCGCCTGCGGGAGCGGCAGCGGATAGCCCAGGACATGCACGACAGCCTCGGCCACCAGCTGGCGCTGATCGCCGTGCATACGGGCGCGCTGGAGGTGGACCGGGATCTGACGAACAGCCAGCGCGAGGCGGTCGGGGTGCTGCGGGAGGCGGCCAGGGCGGCGATGCACGAGCTGCGCGAGGCCGTCGGCATCCTGCGCGACGGTACGCAGGCGCAGGAGGGCGAGGGCGAAGCGGAGCCCGCGGCCCGGGGCGTGGCGGGGATCGATGGTCTGGTGGAGGCGTCGCGGGGCGCGGGGGCGGCCGTGGAACTGCGGCGCACGGGCGAGGTGCGGCCGCTGGCTCCGGCTGCGGACCACGCGGCGTACCGCATCGTGCAGGAGGCGTTGACCAACGCGTTGAAGTACGCGCCGGGGGCCTCGATCGTCGTGGAGCTGCGATACGAGCCGGACTCGCTGGTGGTCGAGGTCGCCAACGGGCCGGTGCCCGTGACGGCCGGTGGCGAGCGGCTCGTGGTGAGCGGAGGGCAGGGGCTGACCGGGCTGGAGGAGCGGGCCCGGCTGGTCGGCGGCATGGTGCACGCCGGGCCCGCGGTCGGCGGCGGTTTCCGGGTCGCGGGCGTACTGCCGTACGGGCCCCAGCGGCCGCACGCGCCGGACGGCGGCCCGGGGTGGGCGGGCTCGGAGCGGGCGGGCTCGGGGCAGGCGTGCCTGGGGCAGGCCGGAACGACATTCGTCGATGCGGAGAACGACTTCCGGGGGCAGAGCGATGGGGCGCTGTCCGGCGACGGTGGAGCGGTCATCGACTGGTCCGGTCCGCCGGACAGGCAGAAGGAGCTCGACGTCGCTATGGGAAGCAGGAAGAAGGGCCTCGTGATCGGGTGCGGCAGCGCACTGCTGATCGCCGTCGTTCTCGGGGTGTTGGCCGTGGTGGGGATCATCGAACTGGTGGAGGAGAGCAACAAGGCCATGATCGAACCGTCGGTCTACCACTCGGTGCAGGTCGGCGATGCCGAACCGGCCGTGCGGGGCAAACTGCCGGACGGCAAGTCGTTCCTGACCGAGGGTCTGGACGACGGGGGGCCCGCGAAGCCGAAGGGCGCGACGTGCCTGGTCCTCATGTCGACGGAGATGCCGGACGGCCTGGACGAGGAGCCCGTCTTCCGCTTCTGCTTCCGGGACGGGGAGCTGGTCCAGAAGCGGTCCTACATGGTCAAGTCATAGTCATGGACCGTGAGTTGCCTTGAGTATGGTTGAGTGTTCGACCGCCGCGCCGTTCGGAGATGATGACGCGGTGGTGGTCTTGCTCATCGTCACCGGAAGCCTTGCGGGAGAGCTGTGATCAGGGTCCTTGTCGCGGATGACGAACCGCTCATCCGGGCGGGCATCAGGATGATCCTCACCTCCGCCGAGGACATCGACGTCGTGGCGGAGGCCGGAAACGGCCACGAGGCGGTCGATCTGGCCCGGGCACACGCCGTCGACGTGGCCCTGCTCGACATCCAGATGCCCGTGCTGGACGGGCTGTCCGCACTGGCCGAGCTGCGGCGGGCCGCGCCGTCCGTCCGGCCACTGATCCTGACGACCTTCGGCGAGCGGGAGAACGTGCTGCGCGCACTGAGCCATGGCGGCGCCGGATTCCTCCTGAAGGACTCGGCGCCGGGCGAGCTCATCCAGGCGGTGCGGGCGGCCGCGGCCGGAGACGCGTATCTGTCGCCGGGCGCCACGCGGCACGTGGTCGACTCGCTCGCGTCGGGGCAGTCCGCGGCGCGCGGTGAGGCGGCGCGGCGGCGTCTGGAGACGCTGACCGAGCGGGAGCTCGAGGTGCTCGGGCTGCTCAGTGAGGGGCTGTCCAACGCCGACGCCGGCGAGCGGATCCATGTGAGCGAGGCGACGGTGAAGACGTATGTCAGCCGGATCCTGACGAAGTTGCAGTGCGAGAACCGGGTGCAGGCCGCGCTGCTGGCACGGGACGCGGGGCTGGGGACCACATCCTGATCCGCCGACGCGGGTTGGAGTGAATCTTCCGAGCCCGGTGGACAGCTGTCGCTGGACGAAGGCCCGCGGCGGGACGTGCGTCGATGCGCCAAGGGCGCGTATCGCATAGCTGCCCACCGGGCCGGTGGGCAGCTCATCGAGCACGGTCGGCCCCCGCCTTCGGATGCTGACATCCGTGCCTACGCGTTCCACTGCGACGCTCAGGACCAGACCGCCGACCTCATCGCCACCGCTCGCGCCGTCGAGGGCATGTACGTCGAGTGGCGTCGTGACGCCGAGGGATGATCCGTCCCCGGCGAAGTGGTTCCAGTTGATCTTCGATGTGAGCGGAGTCCGCTGCGGGGGTAGCGCCCCGGCGGCCGCCTTCCCAACACTGGTGGCGTACAGGCGACGGGGGGCACGGACATGGCGACGCGCACAGAACCGGAGCGGGCGCCGCTACCGGAGCGGCGGCCGGAGCTGGACGCGATCCGGATGCTGGTCGTGATCGGGCTGGTCTTCTTCCACTCGGCGCTCGTATTCGCTGCCGACGACGACTTCTACGTCAAGAACGCCGAGACCACCGAAGCCATCATGGTCATCGCCGGGTTCGGGGTCGTCTGGGCCATGCCGCTGCTGTTCCTCATCTCCGGCCTCGGCGCCTGGCACTCGCTTCAGCGCCGCGGCGCGGGCGGCTTCGCCGGCGAGCGGCTGCTGCGGCTCGGCGTTCCGCTGGTCTTCGCGACCCTCGCGCTGAACCCGCTGCCGCAGTGGCTGCGGCTGCGCTCGGCCGACGCCGGCTACCACGAGTCGTACCTCGACTTCCTGCCCCGCTTCTACGACGTGCGCCTGGAGCCCGAAGAGTTCCCCTTCCTCGTCCAGGGTGAGTACTTCGAGACCGGCCATCTTTGGTTCGTCGTGCTCCTCCTGGCGTTCTCCCTCATGCTGGTGCCGTTCCACCGGTGGTTGCCGCGCGAGCGCGTCCGCCGCATCGGCGACCGGGTGGCGGAGGCGACCCTGCACCGGCAGGGCGTCGTGTTCCTGCCGGCCCTCGTCTTCGCGGCGATCTGTGCCTTCGCACGGCTGGAGGAGGACTACGCGGGCTGGCACCGCTGGTCGTACCTGCTGTTCTTCGTTGCCGGCTTCGCGCTCGCCACTGACGACCGCTTCCGCACCGTGATGCGGCGCGACGCCGGGACCGCGGCCTGGCTCGGCGTCCTGCTGTTCGCGGCAGCCGGCCCCGGCTTTGCCCTGGCCGACGAGCCCTTCACGGAGATGACCGCCCTGGCCACCGCCTCACGGGCGCTGTTCGGTGCGGCCGGATGGTGCCTGGTGGTCGCCATCCCAGGCCTCCTCGACCGTCGGCGGCCAGAGCAATCGCGTACGGCGCCGAACCCGGCCCCGACGACGCGTCGGCGCCTCTATGGCTATCTCACCGCAGCCGTGCTGCCGCTGTACGTCCTGCACCAGCCGATCGTGGTCGCCGTCGCATACTTCGTGATCGGCTGGTCGGCGCCGATCCTGGTTGAGTACGCCGTGCTCGTGGCGATCGCTCTCGTCCTCACCCTGACCGCGTACGAGCTGCTGGTCCGCCGCACGCGGGCGACCCGCTTCCTGTTCGGGATGCGATCCTAGGGATTGCACCAGGCGTGACCGGCACGGGCGAACCTGGTGGGTTCCCAAGCCACTGTGACGACGCTTCGCAGCCACTCGGGAGGCGGCCGGTTGCCGCGGGCACCCATCCACGACACGTCGCAGGCCAAGCGGGTGGGACGCGACCGTGGGCCCACACTGGCGTACGCCTGGAGGCCGACGGCAGCATCTGGGCATGCCCCCCCGGCGGACCCACATGAAACCGGTGGTGGATGTGACGGCCCTCTGGTCTGCGGGAGCGTGAGGATGCCCGGGAAGTTCGGGCATCACCCACGACGAAGGGTCTTGTCATGAGCCGTAGTGCGTTACCGTCCGCCTCGCGGCCGGCGGGCCGCCACGGGGGCGGCGTCGGGCAGGGTGGCACGCGGTCAGGGTAGCGCGGATGTTCTCCAACTTTCCTTGATAGCAAGGCAGTTGTCAGCGCATCGCGCTGCGCCGCGATGCTGCCTCAGCTGCACGTATTCGCCGTGCTCGCCGAGGAACGGAGGCTGGTCGCGGTCAGAGCGGAGCGCCGCCGAACCCGATCTCGTTTCCGTCCGGATCGTGGTACGTGACCTTGCGCACGCCGTTCGAGTAGGTCTCGCGACGCGCGGGCTTCAGACCCCGGTCGGCGATCCGGGCGACGCGGGTGGCGAGGTCGTCGACGAAAACGGTGTGCATGGCGTGGCCGGCGTGCCCGGGCCGATGCTCGATGAACACATACCGATGTTCCGCGAGCTCCCACACGGCCTCTGTGTCGTTCGGGATGAACGCCGGCGGGGAGCCGAGCAGCCGCTCGTACCAGGCCAGCGCCGCTGCGTAGTCGTTGACTGGGATGCCTGCGAAGAGGTCGACGGCCATGACGCCATGGTAGGTCCGGCGACTCCCTGTGACTCCGCGCAGCTCACATCCCGCCGCCAACGAGTCAACAAGATCGTGTTGCGAAGAGGCCGGGCACCCCGGCTGAGCTGCTCTCAGGTCGGCGGGGCGAACCGGCCGCCGCAGTCGGCGTGGTCCGGGATCGGTGAGCCGCCGCCGGCCAGCGCGGCACAGACGCAGCGGTTGCACTGCCAGCGCGCACACCGCTGGCACTGCCAGGCACGGAGCGCGGCCTCGAAGGCTGTCAGGAATACGTCCGCGGGGTCCGGTTTCTCTCCAGGCTTGGTTCGCTCTACCCCGAACAGCTTTCGGACCCCATCCTCGTCCGCAGGTTTGCGTTCCTCGGCGCCGACCTCTTGGCCGCAGACGACGCAGGTGATGTCGAGTTCGCCTGCCGCCTTGAGCGTTGCGGAGTTCATGCAGATCAGGTGAGCGAACCAGCGCTGGTCACCATCCGGGTCGATGTAGGCCGCCGGCTCGGCAGGCACTCGGCCGTAGAGCTCGCGCACCAGGTCCTCCTTCATCGCCGCGACCTGATCCTTCGGCTTCAGCTTGCGCGAGCAGAACACACATGGGTCCGGCGGGCGGCGGCGCCTGCGTCCTGGGAACCACATGGCCGGGACGGTACACACCCGGTTTCGGGACCGGTCCCCGATCAGGTTGCGCGGAGTTCACGGAGACGAAACCCGGGCCCGGAGGGCAACCGCCTGCCGCACACGAGCGGCACCGGCCATCCGACTCCGCGCCTCAACGGCAGGCAGCGGAGTCGTTCGGCATGGACACCGAACGGGCATCCGCCCCCGCTGCTGTCAGGCGCGACGCCCCTGCAAGGCGGGCTCGGCGCCCGATGACTCCCGGGCCGGCCATGCCGCTTGCCTTCTTGAGATCCCTGCGCGTCAATGAGGTAAATACCTGACGTATCGTCAGCAACCGTCAGTCTTGACCAGATGGGATGACCGATGAGGCGTACGACGCCGAAGTTACGCGCCGCCACGACCGCTGCCTCGGCAGCACTGCTCGCCGGGACCCTGGCGCTGGCACCCGCGGCAACCGCCGTGTCGCCGACCATCGCCACGGCCGAGTACGACTGCGGTGCCTGGGGCAGCACGACCCTGACCCTCACCGCCGCCCAGAACGGCACGACCGCGACGATCACGCTCGGCTCGCCGGACGTGATCGCTCCGATCGATATCCCGGCGGACACCATGGAAGCCACACTGCGACTCGAAAAGAACGGCGGACCGGGCACGACCCTCTTCACGTCCCAGACCAACCCGTCCTTCCCGGCGGGTTCCCAGATCACGTTCGGCCCGCTCATCGGCACCGTGGCCCCAGGCGACAGCCTGGACTCCAACGTAGGCGGGGACTCGCTGAACTTTGTGACCTTCGGTATCAGCGGGCAGTGCGTCGCGATGACCAAGCAGTCGCCGGGCCCGTTCGTCTTCGACTGACGCGCCCGGGCGGGACAGCCAAGGAGACGGCCCGCCCATATCGGGCGGCATGGGCGGCCGGTCCGCCACCGGGGCCGGCGGGCGGGCCGGGCTGTGGCGGTGTGGTCATCTCAGGTGCGCAACCGAAGCGATCTCCACGACGGACAGCGGTTGGGACGGTTCGACGAGCATCGGGTCCGGCAGCGGCTGCGGGATTCCTTCTCCCCGCAGCACACGTCGGTCATCGTGGCCGATGGCGCCTTCGCGGGCTGCGTCACTGTGCGCCCGGCCGGGGACGGGCGGTGGTTGGAGCACTTCTATCTCGCCCCGGGCCTGCAGGGCCGGGGGCTCGGATCGGCTGTGCTGCGAACGCTGCTGGAGCGGACCGATGCCGACGGCGTGCTCGTCCGCCTGAATGTCCTGCAGGGCAGCGCCGCCCAGCGGCTGTACGAGCGCCACGGGTTCACCGTGGAGGTTCAGGACCCGATCGACGTCTACATGGTGCGACGGCCGGGTGCGCGAGGAGCATGCGGTGGGTGTGGTCCTGGAGCCGGCCGACGTGTGCCCGCTCGGTGAACTCGTTCGTTCGCAGCGTCAGCAGAACGTTCCAGTCGGTGGTGAAGTGGCGGCCGAGCTTCTCCGGTGACGTGCCTGAACTTCCCCGGGGTCGCTTAGCCGTCTATGTCAAGCGCTGTTCCGTACAGCCGATCCACCTTGAGCCGGATGACCACCCGACGCTCGGCGACCAGCTGCTCCAGGAACGCGTCTTCGTCTCCCGGCTTCGCGGCATTCGGGATCATCGCGAGCAGCTCCCGCCCAATCGCGTCACCTGGGACGGTCGTGATCTCGGAGACCTCGGCCTCGCCCTCGGCGACGGCGAAAGACCACACGTCACCGCCCGGTACGTGGAGAGCCGCGCGCGGGTCGCGCCGCAGGTGCTTGACCTTGATGCGGTCCGCCGTGGTGGAGAGCCGCACGATGCGGGCCTCGGGGTCCCAGCTGTAAAGCATGGTGGTCAGATGAGGATGACCACTGCGCTTGTTGGTGGCGAGAGTACCGAACTGCTGTCTGCCCATCAGGTCGGAGAGAGCTTCGTCGGACAGGGTGCGAGGTGCGGGACCTTGAGTCATGACATGAGCAACTTCCGTATGCACGGCGGCATTCCACGGCGTCCGGAGAACCCAGCTGTAGAACCCAGCTGTCGACTTTCGCAACAGTCACAGAACTGCGGCACCCCATCCGGCGCCCCGCTGGTGCCACCTGCCCGATATCCACCGCTCCTCGGCTCAGGCAGACGCGCTCACCTCCGAACGAGCCTCGACCGTCAGATGCCGGGGCGCTGCCGGGCGTAGGGTCCGATGAGTTCTCGGCGCGGAGCGGGTCTACACGGTTATGACTACGCACATGCTCGAGACCCCCGAGGTCGACCTCGCCTACGACGTCCACGGCCCGCTGCCGACCGCCGACGGACGCCCACCGCTGGTCATGATCGGCCAGCCCATGGACGCCGGCGGCTTCCGCGCGCTGGCGTCGCACTTCCCCGAGCGCACCGTGATCACCTACGACCCGCGCGGCCTCGGCCGCAGCACCCGCAAGGACGGCCGCGTCGACCACGCACCCCAGATCCAGGCTGCCGACGTGCACGCCGTCATCGAGGCGCTCGGCGCGGGCCCGGTCGAGCTGTTCGCGAGCAGCGGCGGTGCGGTGACCGCGCTCGCCCTCGTCGCGGCGTACCCCGATGACGTGACCACCCTGGTGGCCCACGAGCCGCCGCTCATTCCGGTGCTCCCCGACGCCCAGGCCGCCGAGCACGCCCGCGCCGGCATCCGGGATGCGTACGAGAAGAAGGGATGGGGTGCCGGCATGGCGGCCTTCATCGCGATGACGTCGTGGCTGGGCGAGTTCACCGACGCCTACTTCGCCCAGCCCGCACCGGATCCCGCCGCCTTCGGGCTGCCGGCCGAGGACGACGGCTCCCGTGACGATCCGCTGCTCTCCGACCGGTCGTGGGCGTTCAGCAGCTACCGGCCCGACGCCGACGCGCTGACCGCGGCGCCGACGCGGGTCGTGATCGCCGTGGGCGAGGAGTCCGAGGACACCTTCACCGGACGCACCTCGGTGGCGACGGCCAAGCTGCTCGGCCAGCAGGCGACGGTGTTCCCGAGCCACCACGGCGGTTTCGTCGACGGCGAGTTCGGCTACCCCGGGCAGCCCGAGGCCTTCGCGCGCAAACTGCGCGAGGTCCTCGCCGACGCCGGCTGACGATCGTCCTCCTCACCGTCACGCGGTGTCCGCACGCGGTGTTCGTCTGCCTCCCCGACGCCCGGACACATGGCGAGCCGGCCGGCGCAACCCCTTGCTCCACCTCAAGAGAGTGGATGCCGCTGGCCGGTTCGGCGCCGAACAGTGCCCCTGGAGCGCATCCGAGGGCTCCAACTCCCCATGTTTTGACAGAACTTGACGAGCAGTCGGCACCGCAGCCGCTGGCCGCTGTCAGGAGGGGATGATCTGCCCGTCCTTGATCTGGAAGTTCTCGGTCGGTGAGCAGCCGATCGATGGCGTGATCAGCAGACTGACGGCAACCGGTGCGGGCTCGGTGCCGGCGGTCGAGAACTCGCACACCGCGTGGCGGCCGGTCAGCGGGAACCAGAACCAGCCGTCCACGTCGCCGACCAGAGCACGGTCCGATTCTCTCCACGCGCCGTCCTTGAAGATGAAGACCTGGAGGCGCACGGATGCCGCGAGCGGATCGGCCTGCGACCTCAGAGCGGTGAGTGTGAACTTGAAGTCCCGGTCCAGGACCGATGTGGCGATCCGTCGGCGCTCTGTCACTTGAGGCTCAGTCGGCGGTTCCTTCCCCTGACTGGCCGTCGGGCGGCCCTGCGGGTCGGTTGGCAGCGGGTTCGGCGGGCCACCGGTGGTTGCGCCGATCGTGACGGTGGCGGCCGTGGCGGTGGCCAGGGCGACGCCCCAGCTCATGAGTGTGCGGGAGTTCTTGATCACGACGTCTCCATGGGTGGTCATTGCGTGTGGTCGATGACCGGGGCGGGCGGGAACCGCTGCTCTCGCCACTGCATCCCGGACGGCGTCGATACCGCCTCACGCGCTACTTGCCAGGGAAGGACGGAGGCATGGGCATCGGCACTTCGGACGGACTGTGACCGTCTCCGGTCCGGCGAGGCTGCATGCCGAGTACTTCGAATGTGAGTTGCCAGGTCGCCGGCGTCAACACCCGCTGTGTCACCTGGCCACACGCCATACGGAACTCCCCGGTGCCTCCGGTGATCGCGTTGACGACCGGGCTCGGTACCGGAATTCCGGTTTGCTCGCCCTGGACGGTGATCTGTCCTTCCGGCAGCACCGCGGTTGACGAGCATTGTCCCGCGTTGCGTTCGAGGTCGGTGATGACGCAGAACCCGCCGAAGCGTCCGACGGAGCGTTCTTCCGGTCCCTCGGTCGAAACCAGATTCGCGCTGAAGATGAACTGGTCGCCGACGCTGCGGCCCGTTGCACCCAGATCCAGCTCTTCACCGACTTGCAGCCGGGCCTCCACGCGGATGGTGCGGCTTTTCGCCGAGGAGTTGTCGGCAGGGTGGGTTGCCGCAGTCGCAGCCGTCTTCTGCGGGGCCACTCCAGCCGGCGCAGATCCGATGAGAGCGAGCCCTGCAGAGCCGCTGAGACCCGCAACGGCGAGGAATATGAAGGGCCGACGAGCGAAGCCCATGGTCGCCTCCGTGTGGTGGGAATGAACAGAGTCAGGGCCGCCCAGCTTTGTCCGACGCCGATGTCGCCGGACGGCGACGCGTTGGGCCGGTTCGCAGAAGGCAAGCCGCCCCGAGTGGACCTGGGGACCGCAGGCGAGAACGCACGAGAAGGCCTGCGGAATTACCGGGAGAGTTCGTCATGTTCATTCTGGTCGGACGAATTTCCTCCGAATTCGTGAATTCGTTCATGGCGGACCCTCCGTCCAGCGGCAACGCTAATGGCGGTGATGGCGACGCGCTCAACAGAGGGCCAACAATGGGGCTATTGGGGTGAATTCCCGGGGACAAAGATCAGCGAGAACATGCCCAAACGTTCGGCCCGCCGAGCGCACAAGCGCCAACTCGCCAACGTGATCATCCGGCACATGTGGAGGGACGCTGAACATCGCCCCGCCCAACCGCCCTCGCACGCCGCAGCTTGGCAAGAGAGCTTCGAGTCGGTGAACGCGCGGATCCGCAAGGCCGTCCGCGCCCGCGGGCACTTCCCGAACGAGCAGGCGGCTCTCAAGTGCGTCTACATGGCCATCATGAGCCCGGACCGCACCGGCCAAGGGCGTAAACGCTGGTCACAGCGATGGAAGGCCGCCCTGAACGCCTTCGAGATCGCCTTCGACGGACGGCTCTCCGCCGCCCGCCGCTGAATCCCTGACAACTCCAGAACCACCGTTCACTGGGCAGACCCAACGGCGGACGGGTTGGAAGGGGCGAGGGAGGGGCAGATGACGGGCAGCATGTCATGGACATGATGATGCTCGGCATCTCTCCCCCCACAGGAGGATCATCGTGACACTCAGAAACGCCGCGCGGGCGCTGATCACCATGCTCGTGGTGGCGCTGTCGTGGACCATCGGTCAGGCCACGGCCTCGGCCGCGTCTCCGGCGGCCACCGCCGCGGTCGTCTTGACGTACGACACGGAGGGGGCTGCGGAGTTCGTCGACGCAGTCCACAGCGGTGCAAAGGTCTGGAACGACAGCGTGGCCAACGTTCAACTGGAGCCGGCGGCCGCGAGCGACGAGGCCAACATCGAGATCCTCGCGGACGACGGCTGGCCGCGCGCCCAAACCACCAGCCTGGGCAACGGCACCGTCTGGATGGGGCGTCAGGCGGTGAACGAGGGCTACGACACCATCCGCATCGCCGCGCACGAACTCGGTCACATCCTCGGACTGCCCGACGTGAAACCGGGCCCGTGCAGCAGCCTCATGTCCGGTTCCTCGGCCGGGGTCGACTGCACCAACCCCACTCCGGACGCCGCCGAACGAGCCGCCGTCGAGGACAACTTCACCGCCGTCGGCAACAGCCCGGCGTACGCCTACGAGCCGCGGATGTACCGGGACTGACCGGTCTTTCCTCGCAGTTCCCAGCAGGTTCACAGCACTTCACAGTGCCCTGCCCCCTCGTGCCCGGTGTGCGACGGGGGCAGGGCACCGTGCGCGACGCTCGGTGGAACCCGGCCTGATCCGCCTGGCCGCGACCTCGGAACCTCGCACCCACGCGACGACGAACCGGCTGTTGCGGCCGAGTGCCGGCCCTCGCAGAGTGCCGTCTGGACGGCGGCCTTCATGTCGTCGCTCTGTGCGTCCGAAGCAGCCGGGCCGAGGTTCACCATGACCGTCGCCTGCCTGCCGTCGGCCGTGGCTCCGCCCGCCGTCTCGTACCCGAGGATGTCGCCGGTGTGCCCCCAGTAGAGGCCGCCGCAGGGCAGTGGCCTGCTCTCCAGGCCGAGGCCGTATGCCCGGCCGTCCGGGTTGCCGGTCGGCCGGGTCTTCGTCATTTCCCGGAGCTGGGCCGGGCGCAGCAGCTTGCCGCGTATGAGCGCGTCCAGGAACCGGTTGACGTCGCTGCCGCTGGAGATCATCTCGCCGGCCGCACCCGCGACCGAGGGGTTGATCGCGGTGATGTCCATGAGCGGCGCGTCCTCGCCCGGCCGCACGTACCCGCGCGGGTGCGGTCCGGGGATCGCCGAGGCGTCGCCCGGTACGTACGTCTCGTGCAGGCCGAGCGGCTTGATGATGCGCCGGCGGATCTCCTCGCCGTACGGGTGGCCGGTCACCTTCTCGATGATCATGCCGGCCAGCAGGTAGCCCGTACTGGAGTAGCGCCAGCCGGTGCCCGGCTCGAAGGTCGGAGGGTGGGCGAGCGCGATGTTCACGAGGTCACGGGTGTCGTGGTGGGCCAGCGGGTCCTTGAGGACCTCCTGCGGGCTGAGGTGGTCGAGGATGTCGGGCACGCCGCTGGTGTGCTGGAGCAGCTGACGGACGGTGATCCGCCGCCCGTCGTTACCGTGCCCTCGGACGACGCCGGGCAGGTAGCGCTCCACCGGCGCGTCGAGGACGGCGCGATGCTCTCCCACCAGCTGGAGCATGACCGTCGCCACGAACGGTTTGGTCATGCTGCCGATCCGGAACCTGCTGTCACGGCGCACCGGCGCATTGCTCTTCACGTCCGCGACACCGCTGGTCAGCACCGTGCTGCCGCGCCGGTCCCGCACTTCGACGAGCGCTCCGGGTCCGCCGTCGACCGTGGTCAGCCGGTGCAGGAGTTCGCGCAGCCGAGCGTGGTCGGCGGCGTTGGACTCAGCTGCGGTGACCGTGGCGGCGGCGTTCCGTTGCGGCACGTCGTTGTCCGTCGGCGCGCCCACCGCGACACCGACCGCCACGGCCAGCATGAGTACGCCACCCAGCGCACGCTTGTGCTTGATCACGTGTGCCCCCTTGAGCGTGAGAGTCGGCATGTCAGGAGTCGCGGTGTTCGCCGCATCACCCGTGAGAGCCAACGTGCCGTACCACGATGTCCGCAGAGTGCGAGCCGGCGCGATGGGGCGATCATCCGGATCAGTGGTGGGGTTAACCCCCTGCTGCGATGGAGCCGTTGCCGACAGCAGCGTGAGCGTTCTCATCGAACTCCGGTCACTTGCCCAGGCGTTGGAATCGGCCGACGAGTGCGAAAGCCACAAGGCCGAGACGCCCGAGCAGGTGGAGAACCGCCTGTTCCTGTGCGACGTCACGGCCCGCACGCTGCACCGGAACATGGCCCTGCTGGACATCCGGACGCCGGAGCGACTCTGAGCCGCGTCGAGACACGGCACGCGGCCCGCCCTCCCTGAGGGAGGGCGGGCCGCGGCGTGTGTGCGGTCGTCGGGTCAGCTCAGCAGGTGCTGAACCTCCCGGTGAACTCCCAGAACGCGGCCTTGGTCGCCGATCCGGCGATCCCGTCGACGTCAAGGTTGGCGCCCTGGAGGTTCAGGTAGCGCTGCAGCGCCTTGATCGTGTTGGGTCCGACGATTCCGTCGATGGAATCGTTGTAGTAGCCCAGGTCGTCGAACTTCCTCTGCGCTGCCTTCCAGCTGTTGGTGCCCAGCTGCCCGTCGATCGCGCCGGGGTTGTAACCCGTGTCGCGCAGCCAGCACTGCCAGTTCTTCGCATGGGCGGTGTTCAGCCCCAGGTTGACCACCGCGAGCGTGCCGACCTCGGCGCTCACCGCCTGCTGCTGGGCCGATGACGCGGGAGCCGCCATGGCCGTGCCCGCTGTCGCCAGGCCGCCGGCGGCGATCCCGACCGCGGTGGTGACACTGACGAGTGCCTTCGTGAGAGCTCGCATGCTGTTCTCCTCCGTTGACGTGCGATGGGCGGAGCCGACCGCACCGGCCGGCTCCGCAACGAGACTGCGGGTTCGGCGCGATGTCCGGCCACCGTTGGCGCAGAAGTGGCCTCATCCCGGGACGTCCCACTCGCTGACCTGCTAGGACGTCGCCCGCCGAGTCACTGTGGCGGGACGGCCGCGAGCGGGGATGGCCGACTTCTGCACGGGGGTGTGGTGGCCGCTCCGTGAGCGCCGTGACGGCTGAGGCAGAATGAGGCCGGGACACGGAGGGCCGGACCAACGGTCCCTGACGCGAGCGGGGGAAACATGTCGCGTTGGAAAGAGCTGCCTGCTGAACTGCATCCACACGTCCGCCAGTTGATCGTGGGATTGCGCAAACTGAAGGACCGCAGCGAACTGAGCACGCGTCAACTGGCCGCGAAGACCGGGTACAGCGCGAGGTCGTGGCAGCGGTATCTGAACGGCGGGTCACTGCCGCCCCGGGAGGCCGTCGAGGCGGTGGCCCGCATCGGCGGTGACGATCCGGCCCGGCTGCTGGTGCTGCACGAGATCGCCGCCCAACGCTGGGCGGAGGGACGGGTGGTCACCACCGACGCCCCCGAGAACCTCTCCGCGACACCGGCACACCCGCCCACGGAGCGGCAGCCGTACCGGCGTCACCTGCGCGCCGCGGTCACGGCGGGAGCCGTGGTCACGGCGCTGTCCGTCTCCGTGGCGCTGCTGCTGGCCGTGCGGCTCACCGAGGCCCGTGCCCAGCTCGCGCACGACCGCGGCGATGCTGTCGCGACGGCCCCGGCCACCGTGTCGGAGTCCCTGGTGCCGGTCATCTACACCTGTCGGCTGGAGCAGCGTGACGGCCGCTGGTACGCGGGCCTGAGCCGGACCACGGACATCCTCCTGTCCAACACCCAGGTGGGGCTCGAAGTGGCCGAGGCGCAGTGCCTGCTGCACCGGGCGGGCACTGCGCCAGGGGACATCGACGGCGTCTTCGGCCCGAAGACGCGGCGAGCGGTCGAGCGCATGCAGAAGCAGAACGGGCTGATCGTGAACGGAGTCATCGACCCGCCCACCTGGCAGGCCCTGCGGGAGGCGGCGCCGAAGTGACCGCGGAACACACCCGGCTGGCCGCGGCGCTGCGGGAGCTGCGGGCCGGTGCGGGGCTGAGCCTGGCGGCGCTGGCGGAGCGGACGGCGTACAGCAAGTCCTCGTGGGAGCGTTACCTCAACGGCAAGAGCCTGCCTCCTCGCCAGGCCGTACGGGAGCTGTGCCGGCTCGCGAACGAACCGGACGGGCGGCTGCTGGCCCTGTGGGAGATCGCCGAGTCGCACTGGAGCGGACGCGCGGTGGCCCCCGCACCCGACCCTCCCGCGGACGAGTCGCCGCGGCCACAACCTCAGGAGTCGCCGCCGCCCGCCGGGACCGGTCGGCGGCGACTCCGCAGGGGCAGGCTCCTGGTGGTGCTGGCGTCGGCGTACACCGTGATCGTCGGTGGTGCTGCGGCCCTGCTGTTCCTCCTGCTGCCGGACTCGGAGGCTCAGGAGGACGGACCGCCGCCGGCCTCCGTCCCGTTCTCCCTCGCTCCCGAATGCCACGGAGCCGCCTGCGAGGGCCGGGACCCGATGCGCCTGATCTGCGGCATCGGCCCCGACACCCTCGCCTCGTACCGCACGACCACCGGCGCCCACGTCGAGCTGCGCCACAGCAAGAAGTGCGGTGCGAGCTGGGCCCGGACCTGGGGGACCGAGATCGGCGACCGGGTGGACGTCACGGCAGGCGGCCCGACCCACAGCGTGCGCATCGGGAACAAGGACGACGCGGCAACCTTCATCTATACGGAGATGACCGAAGTCCGTCCCGGCAGCACCGTCCGGGCCTGCTTCCGGCCCGCGTCGGCCGACGGCGAACGGGAGTGCTTCGAGGCCCGCGTGGGCGGGACCGCCACCACGACCCAGCCGCCCTCCTCGTAGGGGGCCGGTGGCCTCGTTGAAGACGGCGAGGATGCGGGGGATAGTTACGGGGACCGTATCGACTGCCAACCACCTTCGAGCCCGGTCGGCTCATTGGCGCTTCCCAGTGGGCCACGCCTCGGCCTACGTCTGGATCCACCGCCTCAGCGCCTCGGCCGTGTCCTCCGGCGTCGTGTTGAAGCACAGCCGGATCCCGGGCGCCGCCTCGGTGAGGACGTTGACCAGCCGCTCGAACAGCAGGGTGTTCTCCGGCAGCATCCGTACGCCACCGCCGATCATCGCCACGCCGAACGCGTGCTCCTGGAGCTGCTCCCGGACGGTCTCCTCGGCGCGGTCCGGAGAGATGTCGATCAGGCACACAACGGCATCGAACCCCGCTTCGCGCAGCGCCGCGTTCGCCGCCTCGACCCGGGCAGTGAACACCGCCTCGTCGACACCGTCGGGCATCCGGCTGTAGTCGAGCACCCTCGGATGCAGCCCGATGGACAGTACCTTCGTGTCGCCCGGCAGCGGAGTCGAGGTCGTCGGTCGGCCCATGGGCGGTGCCCTCTCTGCTTGCGTCACGGTGATCTTCCCGGTGTATCACGGAAGTTGGGCAGAGGCACCGGATCCGCTCCGCCGGCTCAGCTCCTCGGACGGTCAGCCCAAGCCCGGCGGTGTCCAGTCCGCATGCCGCAGGACCGTGCGGATGGTCACGCGGGAAGGGGCCAGCCGGAGAGTCGTGTTGCGTGCGGCGACGGCCAGGGGATGTGTCAACTGCTGGCCCATCCGGCCGATTTGGCGGGCGGCGCGGGCGATGGACCGGCAGCGTGGGCGGCGCTCGGCGTCGTAGCGGGCCAGTGCCGATTCGACGGTGGGCTCGGTGGCGAGCGCGGCGGCCAGGACGACGGCGTCCTCCAGTGCCAGGCTGGTGCCCTGGCCGAGGTTCGGGGTCATGGCGTGGGCCGCGTCGCCGAGGAAGGCGATCCGGCCCGCGGTGAAGGTGGGCAGGGGTGTCACCAGCTCGTGGATGTCGTGGTGCAGGACCGCGTCGGGTCGGGTCGCGTCCAGCAGTGCGGGGATCGGATCGTGCCAGTCGCCGAAGCGGTGGCGCATCGCGGCGAGGCCGTCCGCGTGCCGTACGCCGGGGGGCGAATTGAGCACCGCGTGCCACTCGGCCCGGCCGTCGGCGAGCGTGATGTGACCGAACTCGGCGCCGTTCGCCCAGGTCAGTTCCAAGTCGTCGGCCAGGTCGACCGGATGGTCGGTGAGGGCGCGCAGCACGGTCGTCCCGCTGTAGGCCAGGCCGGGATGGCCGGGGAAGAGCTGGGCGCGCAGCCGGCTGCCCACTCCGTCGGAGGCCACGACCAGATCCGCCTCCAGGACGGCGTCGTCGAGGGGTATCCGCACCCGGCTCGGGTCGGAGCGGTCGACGGAGGCCACCTCGGTTCCCACGACCAGGCACTCGGACGGCAGTTCCGCCCGCAGCAGCCTGTGCAGCACAGCTCGGGTGACACCGAGGACCGGCGTGCCCAGCGCACGCTCCAGCGCGGCCCCGTCCATCCGGGCCAGCCAGCCGCCACCGGGGACGCGGGTGCCCCCGGTGTACTGAGGCCGGGCAGCCGCGCGCACCGCCTCGCCCACACCGAGGACGTCCAGGGCCCGAACGCCGTTGGCGTGCAGCGAAATACCCCCGCCCACGTCGGCGAGTACGGAGGCGCGTTCGACAACCGTCACCTCCCAGCCGACCAGGCGCAGGCCGATCGCCACAGCAAGCCCGCCGATGCCTCCGCCCACGACCACCGCGCTGCCACCCATACCGTCGGCCTCCCTCGTCCACCCCGCCGTGGTCCCACGTAATTCTGCCGGGTGGGCGGAGCGGCGCCGCGCCGCAGGTATCTGCCGGCGGGGCGACCCCACGCCCATGGCCGCGCCACCGACGCAAACAACTCCAGCCGTCCGAACGGAAGTTGATATGCAAAGCTGTCCTCAGCCGTGCGCGGACCACGGGGTCGTGGCGGTCGTCGAAAGGAGCACAGCGTGACACAGGACGGCGTCCGCGCCGGGAAGATCGATACCAGCAGGCCGCACCCTGCGCGGATCTACGACTACCTGCTGGGCGGCAAGGACAACTACGAGGTGGACCAGCAGGCCGGCGACGAACTCGCCGCTGCCGCGCCCGAAGTGTGGATCTCCGTGCGGGCCAACCGCGCCTTCCTGCAGCGCGCAGTCCGCCACGTTGTCAGCAGTGGCGTCCGGCAGATCCTCGACATCGGCACCGGGCTGCCCACCTCTCCGAACGTGCACGAGATCGCCCAGGACGTGGCCCCGGACGTGCGCGTCGCGTACGTCGACAACGACCCGATCGTGAAGGCACATGCCGACGCGCCGCTCAGCAGCTCCGGCGCGACCAGCATCGTGCTCGCCGACCTGCGCGACCCGCAGGCCATCGTGGACCACCCCGATATTCGCCGAATCATCGACTTCGACCAGCCGGTCGCCCTGCTCCTGGTCGCAATCATCCACTTCCTCACTGACACGGAGCAGCCGGAGCAGGTCGTCGCCACCCTGCGCGACGCGCTGCCGCCCGGCAGCTACCTGGTGCTCTCGCACGCCACAGGCGACTTCACCGCCAACCGCAGTGCAGCCCAGGCCGTCTACAACAAGGCCACGGCCAGCATGAACCTGCGGTCCCGCACCGAGGTCGAGCAGTTCTTCGACGGCTTCGAACTAGTCGAGCCCGGCCTGGCCCAGGTCCCGTTCTGGCGCCCGGACACCCCGCCGCCGACAGGATCCGACGAGATCGGCTTTTACGGAGGCGTGGCTCGCAAGACCGGCTGAACGCCGAGAGTCACTCGCGGTACACCGGTGGTGCGTTCGTGTACGTATGGCCCGTCGGGGCCGTCCACGTCGTGGCGCCGGTGTGGGGGTCGCGGGTCACCCGCCAGCCCGGGTGGTGGGTCTTGAGGCGGTGGTGGCGGCGGCACAGCGGCTGGAGGTTGTCCGGCACTGTCTGGCCGCCGCGCTCCGGGTGGGCGTGGTCGAAGGGCTCGATGTGGTCCAAGTCGCAGCGGTGGGCGGGCATTCGGCAGGTCGGGAAGGCGCAGTACTGGTCCCGGGCGAGCACCTGGCGGGCCGTATCCGCCGTCGACCCGGCCCCGCGGTGACAGCTGCTCGCAGTCGAGGTCGTCCAGCAGCGCGGCAGTCTGAGCAGACGGCTGCCGCTCGCGCAGCTCCGCCGCCCATACGTCCAGGGACTCGTCCACGGTCGCCACGGCCAACGCACTCACCCCCCGACTGGCGTTCAGCAGCACATCAACTCGCCCTCCCCATCAGCGAGTTGACTCCCTCCATTATCCCCCACGCAGCGTAATAACACCAGGTCAAACCCCAACTCAGCAGGACAAACCACCAAGCTGAACCGGCAGGCAGGCAAGCAAGACAACTCAAATGAGCACCCCGCGAACACTTACCACCGAACTGTTCGCGCGCCGAGCAACCACCCCCACCGACGGCCCCCTGCCCACTACCCACTGCCCGCAGCCCGCAGCCCGCAGCCGCCGAGCCCACCCGGCGTGCAGGCGAGACGCGACCGCGCCCCACCCACAACCCGCAGCCGCTAAGCCTTCCCGGCGTGCCGGCGAGACGCGTTCGCGCCCGTAAGCCGAGGCCCACCACCCAACCCACCCGAGCGCCGCCCCACCCGTGGACCCCCACCCCGCCGGACCGCCCGCTCGCTTCTCACCCGTGCTGGAGCGATCCGAGTCAAGGGTGTAGCGCAGCGTAATCGGCGAAGCCGACGCGACCGAAGGGAGCGCCCTTTACTCGGATCGCGGAAGCACGACACTGGCCAAGAAGCGGGCGGTCCCCACAGCACCTTCAAAACCCAGGCCCACGGTGGCCACCTCGCCGCCGTGCCAGAAAAGCCCGCACCGCTTCGTACAGCCGCTCCGGCTGGTCCAGGTGCACGTCATGCCCCGCGTCCTGGATGACCTCGGTCTCGGTCGTCGTCGACGTCGGGCGTCGGGTTCGCATCTCCGCCAGCTCCGACGCCGGCATCGTGCCCTGTGCGCCGCGTACGACAAAGGTGGGGCAGCGGACCTGTTCCCACTCGGCCCAGTACGAACGCTCGGTGAGCTCCGCCACCGCGGCCACCATCATGTCCCGGTCCGCGAAGGGCACCGGGGACTTGTCCAGCCAACTTCCTATCTCGGCCAGCAGGTTGGGGCTCGGGCCGGACGGACCCGCCTCGATCAGGATCAGGGTGTCGATGAGGTGCGGGTGGGCCGCCGCGGTGAGAAACGCCGTGTGGCCGCCCAGGGATTGGCCCACCAGCGTTACCGGGGGCAGGGACAGGTGCTCGATCACGGCCACCGCGTCCGCCACGCAGGACGCTCTCGTCATGTCCCGTGGGCGGTGCGTGCTGGCGGCGTGGCCTCGGGCGTCGTACCTCACCACCCTTTGGCCGTCCGCCAGGAGTCGCCCCGTCAGGTCGTCCCACTCCCCCATGTGACCTGCCAGGCCGTGGAGAAGGAGGAGTGGAGGTGACGGGCTTGACGGGCTGGGGCCGCCTTGGGTGTCGCTGTACGCGATGCGGGTGCCGTCCGGGGTCGTGACGTGGCCGGTGAGCGGGGTGGTTGTCATCGGTTGCGCCGACGCGGTCGGGGCGCCGTGCGGCGGTGGATGGGGCCACCAGGGGCGTACCAGCCGGCCTTCTTGCGGACCGTTGGGGACGGGTCCGTCTCGTGGGTGTAGGTGAGGGCTGCCGCTGCTTCGGGATGGGTGTGGACCCAGCGGCCCACCAGTTCCGCGGCCATGGTTCGTACGTGGGCGTCGGGGTCGTGGTGCAGCAGGCGGATGCCGCGTGGGAGGACCACGGCGCTGTCGGGGCGGCAGGCGTCCGTCTTGCAACGGTCGCAGGACAGTGCGTGCAGGGCGGCGTACCGGACCGGGGCGGCCGGGTCGTCGAGCATGGCGATCAGGTCGTCCAGGGCCTCCGTCACGAGGAGGTGGTCCAGCAGGTTGCAGCACTGCTCGCGTACGCGCGGGTGGGGGTGGCGCAGGCCCCGGCGGATCGCGGGTACGGCAGCGGGCCCGTGCCGCATCAGTTCGCGGAAGGCCTCGGGGCGGCGGGGCTCGCTGCCGAGAGCGTGGACCAGAGCGTCTGCCTGTACGTCTGGCAGGGCGTCAGGTCGTACGTCTGCCGAGGTTTCTGCCCCTACGTCAGCCCCTGCCTCTTCCCGTACGTCAGTCCGTACGTCCGCCCGCGCTTCCTTGGGCGAGTCCGTCGTCGGCATGCGCTCCCCCATCCGCTCGCTCCCTATCGAGCCCCATCGAGTCTGCGCCCGCGCTCTCGGCGTCAACAACTCATTTAGCGGGGAGCCAGCTCCGCTCGGCCGAACAACAGGGTGTACCCGGGCGGGAGTTGGCGCAGGATGCGGATGGGCTCCGCCCCGCGGGCGAACCCACGGGGCGGTACGGCACGGTGGCCGTCGCGTTCTGTCAGCTGCCGTCAGCTGCTCAGCTGCTTCTTGGATCCGCCGCCGGAGATCTGGATGCGGCGCGGCTTGGCCTGCTCGGCCACGGGGATGCGCAGCGTCAGGACGCCGGCCTCGTACGAGGCGTCGATGCGCTCCGTGTCGAGGGTTTCGCCGAGGAACAGCTGGCGGGTGAACGTACCGGTGGTGCGCTCGGCGACGACCACCTCGGCGCCCTCGGGGGCGGGGGAACGGCGTTCGGCGCGTACGTTCAGCACGTTCCGTTCGACGTCCAGGTCGATCGACTCGGGGTCGATGCCGGGGAGGTCGAAGTGGACGATGAAGTCGTCACCGGACCGGTAGGCGTCCATCGGCATCGCCGCGGGGCGTGCCGAGCTGAAGACCTGCTGCGCGAGCCGGTCGAACTCGCGGAAGGGGTCGGTGCGCATGAGCATCACGGGTCGCTCCTTTCGTGCGGTGCCTGGTGCGATGCCCTACGACTTCTTATATAACTCCATAGAGGAAAGTTGACAAGCCCCGACTCAGCCTGGCCCCTGTCTCCCTCCGACCTGCGGCTCCACGCCCCGGAACGCCCTCCGGTACGCCTGCGGACTCGTACCCACCACCCTCTTGAAGCGATCCCGGAACGCCGTCGGGGAGCCGAAACCCGCCTGTGTGGCGATCCGTTCGACGGGATGCGTGGTGTTCTCCAGCAGGTACTGGGCCCGGCGGACCCGCGCCCGGTGCAGCCACTGCAGCGGCGTCGTGCCGGTCTGTTCGCGGAAGCGGCGGTTGAGGGTACGGGCGCTGGTGCCCGCGTGGGCGGCGATGTCCTCGAGGGTCAGGTCGCGCTCGGCGTTCTCCTCCAGCCAGCGCAGCAGGGGTTCCATCGAGGCGCCGGCCGGGGCCGGAGGCTGCGCGTGGACGATGAACTGGGCCTGGCCGCCCTCCCGTTCGAGCGGCATGACCGAGAGGCGGGCCGCGTCCGCGGCGATGGCCGAGCCGTAGTCCTTGCGGATCATGTGCAGGCACATGTCGAGGGCGGCGGCGGAGCCCGCCGAGGTGAGGAACTGGCCGTTGTCCACGTACAGGACGTTGGCGTCGACCTCCACGTCCGGGTACATGTCCGCCAGATACGGGGCGGCTATCCAGTGGGTGGTCGCCCGCAGCCCGTCCAGGAGGCCGGTCGCGGCGAGGATGAACGCGCCCACGCAGACGGAGGCGATACGGGTGCCGTTCGCGGCGGCCTCGCGCAGCGCCTCCCGTACGCCGGGCGGCAGCGGGACGGTGGGGTCGGCGATGCCGGGCAGGATGATCGTGTCGGCCCCGGCCAGCCCCTCAAGGCCGTACGGCGCCCGCACCGTGAACGAGACCGCGTCCGCCGACCCCGCCAACGAGACCGCACTCACCTCCTCCTGAGGCGCACAGACCCGCACCCGGTAGGCGTCACGGCCGTCGGGCAGCCGGGCGCCCGAGAACGTGTCTATCGGGGCGGAGAGGTCGAAGGGGATGACCTGGTCGAGGGCGAGTACGGCCATGGTGTGCATGGCGAAAGGGTAGGCAGGGCACGGGAATTGGCCAATGGGGGGTGCACTGGTCAAGAGGCGGAAAGGGGTGCGGAGGCGGTACGAAACCGGCTGTGACGAGCTGTGCCCGAGCCCGTGGCGAGAATCCGTTGCCCCTTGGCAATACCGCCACTTCTCGATGATCCCGTACGCCGCCTACCGTCCCTCCGTGACCAAGTTCCTTCTCAGCGTCCACGTCATCGCCGCGATCCTCGCCATCGGGCCCGTCACCGTGGCCGCCAGCATGTTCCCGCCCAGCGCGCGCCGGGCACTCGCCGAGCCGGGCGACTCGCAGGCGCTGGAGACCGTACGTATGCTGCACCGGATCTGCCGGGTGTACGCCACTGTCGGCGTCGTCGTCCCGGTCTTCGGCTTCGCCACGGCCGGCGCCATGGGCGTACTGGGCGATGCCTGGCTGATCGTCTCGATCGCCCTCACCGGGCTCGCGGCCACTGTCCTCATCGCCGTGGTCCTGCCGCGACAGACGGCGCTCCTCGAAACGGCGGAAGCGGCGGAGGCGGGCGCGGCCGACACGGACACGAGCACCGAGGCGGCCGGGGGCAACCAGAACACCGACAACACGTCCGGGGCCACCAAAACGGCCCCGGACACCCGCACCACCGCTCAACTCGCCATGTCCACCGGCATCTTCAACCTGCTCTGGGTGACCGTCACGATCCTGATGATCGTCCGCCCGGGCTCCACCACGGGTGCCTGACCCGGCTACCGGCTACCGGCTCAGCCGCGGTGCGTGAGCACGTTCACGACGCGCCCGTTCGGGTCCCGTACGAAGAAGCGCCGTACGCCCCACTCCTCGTCCCGGAGATCTCGTACGATCTCGGCCCCCGACGCGAGTACCTCGGCATACACCGCGTCGACGTCCTCGACCTCGACGCTCAGGTCGGGGACGACCGGCGCGGTGCGCTCCTCGGTGATGAAGATGAGCTGCGCGGTGGGGTTGGAGGGAGAGGCGAGGGTCATGACCCAGCCGAGGTTCATGACCTCCTCGAGCCCCAACCGGCCGTAGAAATCACGGCTTTGGGCCATCGACTCCTCGGAGTCGGTCTGGAAGTCGGGGATGATCCTACGGACAGTCATCGGCCTTGATCAGCTCCTTCTCGCGAGCGGGCGTCCTAGCGATGGGCGACCATCAAGCCGTCCATCGAGTCCGAGTCTTCCCCGTCCGGCCGGCAGTTGCGCGCGACCGTTGCCGCGACCAGTACCCAGGCGGCGATCACCAGCGTGAAGAAGCCCCAGGCCAGGGGCCAGGCCGAGGCGTCCTGTTCGGGGTGGGTCCGGAAGGAGGCGAGCATGAGGGCCGCCGGGGGCACCGCCACCAGGAGGACGGGCCAGGCGAAGGCGTCGCGGTAGCCGAAGTAGGCGGCCAGGAGGAGCAGGGTGACGGCCAGGAGGGCGACACCGAGGCCCGTCACCGGGGTCGTCTCGCTGGTGGAGCCCGGTGATTCGGTGCGGTTTCGCAGGTCCCAGGGCATGAACAGGAGGTAGGCCGCCGCGGTCAGGGCGGCGCCCAGGATGCGGGTCAGCCAGCGTTCCGCCAGGGGGCGCTTCGACAGGGGTGCCAGCAGCTTCTCGGTCTTCTCTGTCATGTCGGTCATGGGTTCGAGGGTTCCCTGCCGCGCGGGCGGTCGACAGAGTACGCGTACTCAGGTGTGCCTAGGCATCGCGGCCGGTCCCCGGGCCATCACGGTCGCGCTCACCATCGCCGTCAGCAGGCGGTACCAGCGCCCGTTACGCCCCCAGCGCCCGCGACACCGTGTAGATGACCAGCCCCGCCAGCGAGCCCACCACCGTGCCGTTGATGCGGATGAACTGCAGGTCGCGGCCGATGTGCGCCTCGATCTTCCTGGTGGTGTGCTCGGGGTCCCAGCCCGCGACGGTGTCCGTGATGAGGGAGGTGATCTCGTCCCGGTACGTCGTCACCACGTACACCGCCGCGTCCTCGACCCAGCCGTCGATCTTCGACTGGAGGTTCGGCTCGGTGGACATCCGCCGGCCGAGCGACAGCAGCGAGGCCCTTACACGCAGCCGCAGTTCGCTGCGCTCGTCCTCGGCGGCGGACACGATCATCTGCCGTACGGAGGACCAGGCCGAGGCGATGATGTCCTGCACCTCGCCCCGGCCGAGGACCTCACGCTTGAGGTTCTCCACACGTCCACGGGTGTCGGTGTCGGACTGCAGGTCGGCGGCGAAGTCGGTGAGGAAGCGGTCGAGGGCGCCACGGGCCGGGTGGGCGGGCATGTCGCGCATCTCGGTGACGAAGCGCAGCAGTTCCTTGTAGACGCGCTCGCCGACTCGCTTGTCGACGAACCGAGGGGTCCAGCCGGGAGCGCCGCCCTGCACGGCGTCCATCACCTGGTCGTTGTGCAGGACCAGCCAGTCGTGGGCGCGTACGCAGATCAGGTCGACGGCCCGCCGGTGGCCGCCGTCCGCGACGACGCCCTCCAGCATTTTCCCGATGCGCGGGGCGATCTCCGCCGAGTCGGCCCGCCGGTTGATGGCCTCCCCGACGATGGCCTGCACATCGGAGTCGCGCAACACGGCGAGGGCGCCCCGCAGCGCGGTGGACAGTTCCGCGGTGACCCGGTCGGCGTGCTCCGGGTCGGCGAGCCAGACGCCGAGGCGGCTGCCGATGCCGACGGCGCGCAGACGCCCACGTACGACCTCGTGCGACAGGAAGTTCTCGCCGACGAACTCGCCCAGGGAGACGCCCAGTTGGTCCTTCTTGGTCGGGATGATCGCGGTGTGCGGGATGGGCAGGCCGAGGGGATGGCGGAACAGGGCGGTGACGGCGAACCAGTCGGCGAGCGCGCCCACCATGCCCGCCTCGGCCGCCGCCGCGACATACCCGGCCCAGGCACCCGCGCCCGCGTGGGACGCCCACTTGGCGAGTACGTAGATGACGGCGACCAGGAGCAACAGACCGGTGGCCGTGATCTTCATCCGGCGGACGCCTCGGCGCTTCTCCTCGTCGGCGGCGCTGTAGTAGCCCATGGCCCGGTTGCTGGTCCGGTTACTGGCGCGGACCGGCGGGGCACTTGCTCCTGTGAGCTCGGCGTGCTCGGCGCGCTCAGCGTGCTCGGCTTCATCCGCTTTCGTACGTTCCATCCACTCCACCCGTTCGCAGGACCCGTACCCATTGTCCCTTTCCCGCCGCCATCCCCCTTCCTGACCGACTCCTGGAACGCAACAGGAGTTCCCGGCGTCTGTCCGTTCGGGGGTTCGAGACGGGAACGGGGGGCCTGCCGGATTCCTTCCGCGCCATGCCTCATCATGAGGTCATCACATCGGAGCCCTGGGCTCCCACTGCTCTAGGAGACCTGCACCGCATGACCAAGCGTCACGGTTATGCCCTGCTGTCGGCGATCATCGCCATGATCGTGGCCGTTTCCGCGGCCATATACGTCGGGGTCGGCTTCGACAACGGCGCCGCCCGGGACACGATGGCGGGCGGCCGGGGCCCACACAACAACCCGGCGGCTCCCGCGTCCGCCGGCGTCTGGGTCGGCGCCTGGTCGACATCCCCGGCCGGTGCCGAACCGGGCACCGAGACGAACGGCATGGCGGGCCGTTCCGTACGCAATGTCGTACACGCGGGCGTGGGGGGCACCGCGGCGCGCGTCACCCTGTCGAACCTGTACGGGCAGCAGCCGCTCAGCATCACGCACGCCTCGATCGCCGTGGCGGCCACCGCGAACAACGCCGCCGCTGCCGCCGACACCATGCGCCGGCTGACCTTCGGCGGCAACCCCTCGGTGATCGTCCCGCCCGGTCAGCAGGTGGTCAGCGATGCCGCACGGCTGCTGATCCCGCACGACACGGACATCCTGGTGACCACGTACTCCCCCACACCGTCCGGTCCGGTCACCTACCACCCGACGGCGCGGCAGATCTCGTACACCGCTCAGGGCGACCGCACGGAGGACGTGACCGGGGTTCCGTACACCGGACAGACCCAAGTCTGGCGCTATCTGACGGCGGTGGACGTGCTGAGCAACGAGTCCGAGGGCACGGTCGTCGTGATCGGCGACTCGCTCACCGACGGCGTGACCGCCGGCATGGGCGAGAACCGGCGCTGGACCGACGCCCTCGCCGACCGGCTGCGCGACCGCGCCCGGGGCGGCTCGGACGGGCCCCGCTACAGCGTCGTCAACCAGGGCATCAGCGGAAACCGCCTGCTGGCCGGCGGCGGAGGCCGCCCCGCCGGGAACCCGAGCGGACTGAACCGCTTCGACCGTGACGTCCTCGGCCGCACCAACGTCAAGGCCGTCGTCATCGCCCTCGGCGTCAACGACATCCTGCGCACCCCGCACCAGACCGACCCCGACAAGATCACCGCCGGACTGCGCGAGCTGACGGAGCAGGCCCACGACCGCGGACTGCGGGTCATCGGCGCGACCCTCATGCCGTTCCAGGGCCACCGCGGCTACCGCCCCCACCTCGAAGCCACCCGCCAGGCCGTCAACGCCCAGATCCGCTCGGGCGACGTCTTCGACGACTACGTCGACTTCGACAAGGCACTCCGCGACCCGTACAACCCGCGCCGCCTCAACCCCCTGTACGACTCGGGGGACCATCTGCACCCGAGCGACCGGGGATACGAGGAGATGGCGGAGACGTTTGACCTGGACATGCTTAAGGGGGCGGCTCCGGCGGAGCTGTGAGCGCCCCGTCAGGGGCGCGGGGCTGTGTCAATTTGCGGCTCCGCCGCGATGGGGGTCCCCCCGCTCGAGCGAATTCGAGAGTGGGGGAGCGACCAGCCACGACGGCGCCGCAGCCGACATACCGCCTTCCCGGCCGAGCTCTTAGTCCCGATCGCGGCGCCTCTCGTCACGCTCCTCGTGACGAGCCCGGCGCCGCTCCTCCCGATGCTCCCGCATCAACTCCCGGTGCTGCTCCATCGCATCACGGTGGACGGACCGGGCCTGGTCCAGCGCGTCCCGGGTAGCGGAGCTGCCCTGGTCGAGCGCGTCCCGGTAGGCGGAGCCGCCCAGCTCCTCTTGCCGAGCAGCCTTCCGCTCAAGCTTCTCCTGACGCCGCTGCTCCTTGATCCGCAACCGCTCCGCCCTGGTCAGCTTCCGCTCGACACCGACGCCGCCCCAGAAGGCGAAGCCCGTGACGATCACCCGCGGCGCCCCGGGATCCCCCCGTACACCCTCCTCACGATGATCGAAGCCACCCATGATGCCGAGCCCGCGCACGACGACCTCGACGCCGGGCGGCACGACGACCTGCACGCCACCCATGATCGCCACGCAGTTGATGACGACCTCACGGTCCGCGAAGTCCGCCTCGCGCAGATCGATCGTGCCGCCGCCCCAGAACGCGAACGCGTTGAACCGCTTCGGCACGGTCCAGCGCCCCTTGCGCTCGAACCCCGACATGATCGCGACACCCCACTGCGACGAACCCTCACCCCCGACGATCCGCCCCGCCCAGTCACCCGACCCGGACCCGGCGGGCTCCTTGACCATCGACACAGGAGAAGGCGGCGTCACTCCGGCGGCGGGCAGATCGCGCGTGATCGGCGCGAGTTCCCCGTACGTACGGGCCTTGTACGTCGCGTCGAGCCGTTCCTCGAACTCCTCCAGGTCGAGGCGGCCCTCCGCGACGGCCTCCCTGAGCACTTCGGCGACTCGTTCACGGTCGGCGTCGGACGCCCGCAATTCGGGGAGCTCTTCGGTCATATACGGAAGCCTACGAGGTTGCCTTCTCCGCGTACATGCGGCTGATGACGGCCTCGATGTCCGGTTCCCGCACCGAGAGGTCCACCAGCGGATACTCGGCGGCGATCCGCGCGACGAGCGGCGCCGCCGACTGAGCGGCCGGGAAGGCGAGCCACTGCCGCGGCCCCTCGACCTTCACCACGCGCGCCAGCTCGACCTCGATGGGCGGCAGTTCGCGCTCCAGGTCCACCACCAGGGTGCGCTCGCTGTCGCCGATCTCGTGCAGCCCGGTGAGCGGGCCGTCGTACATCATGCGCCCGTGGTCGATGACCATCACCCGCGAGCACAGCTGCTCGATGTCCTGCAGGTCGTGCGTGGTCAGCAGCACCGTCGTGCCGCGCTCGGTGTTCACCTCCCGCAGGAACTCCCGGACATTCGCCTTGGAGACCACGTCCAGGCCGATCGTCGGCTCGTCGAGGTAGAGCACCTCCGGATCGTGCAGCAGCGCCGCCGCGATGTCCCCGCGCATCCGCTGCCCGAGGGAGAGCTGCCGCACCGGGACGTCCAACAACGCGCCCAGATCGAGGAGTTCGACGAGACGGTCGAGGTTCTCGCGATAACGGCCGTCCGGGATGCGGTACATGCGGTGCATCAGCTTGTACGAGTCGATCAGCGGAAGGTCCCACCACAGCGTCGTACGCTGCCCGAACACCACCCCGATGCGGTGCGCCAGCCGCGTCCGCTCGCGGGACGGATCGATGCCGGCGACGCGCAGCCGGCCCCCGCTCGGCGTGAGGATCCCCGTCAGCATCTTGATCGTCGTCGACTTCCCCGCGCCGTTCGGCCCGATGTAGCCGACCATCTCCCCACGCGCCACGGTGAAGGAGATCGAGTCGACCGCCCGTACCTCGTGCCGCTCCCGGCGCAGGAAGCCGGTCTTCTTGCGTACGTCGAAGACCTTCTCGACGCGATCGAGCTCGATGAAACCGTCGGCCACAACACCCGTCACACCGTCTGTCACTGACTAACTCCCTGTACTCCGGTACGAACGAAGCCCCGCCCGCCACAGCACACCCGCCAGCGCACAGCACACCCCGGCGGCGAGCGGCGACATGAACGTCACCCATGTCGGCAGGTCGAGCGGATACGGCCGCCCCAGTACGTAGGACGCGGGCAGCCAGTTGACGAAGGCGAGCGGCAGCACGAAGGTCACCCCGCGCACCAGGTCCTTCCCGAAAAGCGTCGGGGGGTACTGCAGCATCGTGGTGCCGCCGTACGTGAACGCGCTCTGCACCTCGGCGGCGTCCTGCGCCAGGAACTGGAAGGCCGCGCCCGCCACGAACAGCGCCCCGAAGATTGCCGCGCCGCTGACCACCATCACCGGCACCAGCAGCGCCTTCGGCGCGGTCCAGTCGACGTCGACGGCGAACAGCGCCCAGCCCAGCACCAACGACCCTTGTATGACCCGGCCAAGCCGGCGCAGCGGGAAGTGGTCCGCTCCGACCTGGGCGAGCACCGGGACGGGCCGTACGAGCAGCGTGTCGAACGATCCGTCGCGTATCCGGGCGCCGAGGGCCTGCGACGAACCGAACAGCAGGTCCGTGATTCCGAACGCCGTCGCCGACAGCCCGTACAGGAAGGCCACCTCGGGCAGCGTCCAGCCGCCGAGCGAGTCGACCTGCGAGAACATCAGCAGGATCCCGACGAAGTCCAGCCCGGACAGCAACAGGTTGCCGACGACCGTGACGGCGAAGGAGGTGCGGTAGGTCATGCCGGCCCGGATCCACATCGCGGCGATCAGCAGATAGGCCCGCAGACCGTCCGTGACCCTGAAAGCGACCTTCGAGGTCTCACCCACCCTGCACCACCACCCTCCGCGTAGCCGCCGACTGCACCAGCCGCCCGGCCGCCAGCAGTGCCACCGCCCACGCCGCCTGGAAGGCGAACGCCCCGAGCGGGGCGGTCTCCCCCATCAGCACATCCGCCGGAATCTGCAGCTGCGCGGCCCACGGCAACGCCTGGACGACATCACCGAGCGCGTCCGGGAAGGCGTTCAGCGGCAGTGTCATGCCCGAGCAGAAGATGCCCGTGACCATCAGGGCCTGCGTGACGCCCCTGGCGTCCATCAGCCAGAACACACTCAACGCCGCCAGATAGCGGATCCCGAAGCTGACGACCGCCGCCAGCAGCAGCGCGACCAGGAACGCCACCCAGGTGCCGAAGTCCCCCGGCAGGGCCATCGGGAAGAACAGCGCACCGAAGATGAACGGGATCACGCCCCGCCCCGCCAACTGGAACAGCATCCGCCCCAAGTCGCTTGCCAGCCACCACAGTTGTAGATCGGCCGGCCGGTACAGATCGATCGCGATCTCACCGGTGCGAATGCGTTCCATGAGCTCGGTCTCGAAGCCTCCGCCCTGGATGGCCAGCGCCGCGAACAGCGCCTGCCCCAGCCACACATAGGTCACGGCCTGCGCCTGGTCGTACCCGCCCAGATCCGGCCGCTCCTCCCACAGCGCCAGATACGTGTACACGAGGATCAGCCCGAACACGGTATTGGTGAACACCCCCGCCGCCGTGGCCACCCGATACGTCGCGTACCGCCGGAAACTCCCCACCGCGACGGCCGCGTACAACCGCCCCGCACCCACGACCACACCCCTCCCGCGCGCCCGCCCGCCAGACACCGAAGCGCAGGAGCCTAGTCCCCGGGCCGTACCCCATGCCAGGCATTTTCCGAGCACAAAGCGTGTGCCTCGGGTCGGGAACGGAACACACGGTGCGAGAGTCTTCAAGAGCGGGCAACAGACAGTTAAAGAGGGCGTACAGGATGTACGCCGTGAAACGGGAGTACGGCACGACATGAACGACCAGCCGCAGCCGCAGCAGCCGAGCACCGCGCCCCCGAGACGGCGCACCGGCTGGCGCCGGCTGATCCCGACCTGGCGGACGGTGCTCGGCACCTTCCTCGGCGTACTCCTCCTGCTGATCGGCCTGTTCGCCCTCGGCTACTTCCTCGTCGAGATCCCCGCGGCGAACGCGGCTGCGACGAAGCAGAGCAACATCTACCTCTACGCGGACGGCAGCCGGCTCGCCCGCGACGGCGAGGTCAACCGGGAGAAGGTCACACTCGCCCGGATCTCCAAGGACACCCAGCACGCGGTGCTCGCCGCCGAGGACCGGGACTTCTACTCCGAGTCCGCCGTCGACCCCCAGGCGATGATCCGCGCCGCCTGGAACACCGTCACCGGCAAGGGAAAGCAATCCGGATCGACGATCACCCAGCAGTACGTCAAGAACTACTACCTGGCGCAGGAGCAGACGGTCACCCGGAAGATCAAGGAGTTCTTCATCGCCATCAAGCTCGACCAGGAGGTCAGCAAGGACGACATCCTCGAGGGCTACCTGAACACCAGCTACTTCGGCCGCAACGCCTACGGCATCCAGGCCGCCGCCCAGGCCTACTACGGCGTCGACGCCAAGGACCTCACGGCCGCCCAGGGCGCGTACCTCGCGGCGCTCCTCAACGCCCCCAGCGAGTACGACGTGATCGCGCACCCCGAGAACAAACCGGCGATCGTGGACCGCTGGAACTACGTACTCGACGGCATGATCAAGAAGAAGTGGCTGACCCCCTCGGAGCGGGCCGCACTGAAGTTCCCGACACCCAAGGAGGCCAAGGGCTCCGCCGGTCTCTCCGGGCAGCGCGGCTATCTCGTGCAGGCCGTCAAGGACTACCTGACCGGCAGCGAGATCCTCGACGAGAACGCCCTCGCCACCGGCGGCTACCGCATCACCACCACCATCCAGAAGGACAAGCAGGACGCCTTCGTCAAGGCCGTCGACGACCAGGTGATGGACCAGCTCGACATGAAGAACAACAAGATCGACCGCAACGTCCGCGCGGGCGGCGTCTCCATCGACCCCGCCACCGGCAAGGTCGTCGCGATGTACGGCGGCATCGACTACACGAAGCAGTACGTCAACAACGCCACCCGCCGCGACTACCAGGTCGGCTCCACCTTCAAGCCGTTCGTGCTCGCCTCCGCCGTGCAGAACGGCTCGACCACCCAGGACGGCCGCCTCATCACCCCGAACACCGTCTATGACGGCACGAACCAGCGGCCCGTCGAAGGCTGGCAAGGCGCCACGTACGCGCCCGAGAACGAGGGCCAGGTCTCGTACGGCCCGATCCCGGTCCGCGAAGCCACCGACAAGTCCGTGAACGCGGTGTACGCACAGATGGCAGTGGACGTCGGCCCCGAGAAGGTCCGGCAGACGGCCCTCGACCTGGGCATCCCCTCGTCCACCCCCGATCTGACGGCCTCCCCCTCCATCGCCCTCGGCCCCGCCACCGCGAGCGTCCTCGACATGGCGGAGGCGTACGCCACGCTCGCCAACCACGGCAAACACGGCCGGTACTCACTCGTCTCCGAGATCACCAAGGACGGCACCGAGAGCGCCGTCGAACTGCCCTCCCGGAACACGGGCGTCAGACAGGCCGTCAGCCGCGAGGCCGCCGACACCACGACCTCGGTCCTACGCGGCGTCGTCGAGGACGGCACCGGCACCGCCGCACAAGCCGCGGGCCGACCCGCCGCAGGCAAGACCGGCACCGCGGAGGAGGACCAGGCCGCCTGGTTCGCCGGCTACACCCCCGACCTCGCCACCGTCGTCGCCATCATGGGCCAGAACCCGCAAACGGGCGCCCACACCCCGCTGTACGGAGCACTCGGCCAGGCCCGCATCAACGGCGGCGGCTACCCGGCGCAGATCTGGGCCCAGTACACGCAGGACGCCCTCGAAGGCACGGAGGTGAAGGACTTCGACCTGCAGATCCAGGAGGGCGCGGAGGAGCCGGAGCTCCCGACGGAGGAGCCCTGGGAGGAGTGGCCGCCGGACACGGGCGAGGAGGACAACGGCGGGACGACGGACGGGAGCGACGGAGCGAGCGGGCCGGACGGTCCAGGCGGACCGGACGGGGGCACCACCACCGGCGGCGAGGAGACCCCGAGCGAGTCCCCGGCCCCGACGGCCCCGGACCAGCCCAGCGGCGGAACGACGACCGACGGCGGCACGACGGACGGGACGAACGGAGGGAAGCCGACGGACGGCAGCACGACCGACGGAGGCACGACCGACGGAGGCACGTCCTCGACGGGCGGCGACACGTCCACGGGAGGCGGCGGCACGACGGACGGCGGCGGGATCACCTCGGGCAGGACCGACGACGGCGTGACCTCGTGACCTTCAGAAGCGCCGGATAGCTACAGGTCCCCTGGATACCCACAGGCCGGCTACAGGTACAACCCCGTCGAATCCTCGGAACCCTCGAACCGGTCCGCCGCCACCGCGTGCAGATCGCGCTCGCGCATCAGCGCGTACGGGACACCGCGCACCTCGACCTCGGCGCGGTCCTCCGGGTCGAACAGGACACGGTCGCCCGGCTCGACGGCCCGTACGTTCTGCCCGACCGCGACGACCTCGGCCCAGGCGAGCCGACGGCCCACGGCCGCGGTCGCCGGGATCAGGATGCCGCCACCGGAACGGCGCTCGCCCTCGGTGGTGTCCTGCCGCACGAGCACACGGTCGTGCAGCATCCGGATGGGCAGCTTGTCGTGATGGGTGTTCGCACTCACGCCCCCGAACCTACCTGGCTTTGCGCGGAACGTACGCGGCCGGGGTCAGCGCTTGCGACGCCGGGAGCCCGAGGCACCGCGCCGAGAGCCGCCCATAGCACCGCGCCGGGAACCCACGGCGAGCAGCCCGACCACCCCGACCACCACCAGGGCCACCGGCACGATGCGCTCGAGCCGCGGCGCGCCCTCCTCGTTCACCAGCTGGCTCTTCACATCGCTGACCGCGCGATTCACACCGACGTAGGCACGGCCGAGGGTGTGGTCGATGTTCGAGACGACCTTGGCCTTCGCGTCGCCGACGATCGTCTTCGGGTGCACCCGCGCACCGATCTCGTCGAGCGTCTCGGCGAGGGTCTCGCGACGGCGCTTGATGTCCGCCTCGATCTGCGCCGGAGTTCTGATGTCCGGCGTGCTCGACGTATCCGACACCGCGCTGCCTCCGTGGTCGTATGTAGCCGTTTGCTCTGGCCGACAGTCTGTCAGCTCCGCCCGCGACCCACCCCCCTGGCACCCCCATTACGCTCGGATCCGTATCCACCACCCCGCAAGGAGACCGAACCGAGATGAGCGAGCGACTCCAGCCCGGCGACACCGCCCCCGCCTTCACCCTGCCCGACGCCGACGGCAACGAGGTCTCCCTGGCCGCCCACAAGGGCCGCAAGGTCATCGTCTACTTCTACCCGGCCGCCCTCACCCCCGGCTGCACCAAGCAGGCCTGCGACTTCACGGACAACCTCGAACTCCTCGCGGGCGCCGGCTACGACGTCATCGGCATCTCCCCCGACAAGCCCGAAAAACTCGCCAAGTTCCGCGAGAAGGAGTCCCTCAAGGTCACCCTGGCCGGCGACCCCGACAAGACGGTCATCGAGTCCTACGGCGCCTACGGCGAGAAGAAGAACTACGGCAAGACGTACATGGGCGTCATCCGCTCCACGGTGATCGTGGACGAGGAGGGCAAGGTCGAGCGGGCGCTGTACAACGTGCGGGCGGCCGGCCATGTCGCCAAGATCATCAAGGACTTGGGGATCTGAGGTCCGGCGCGGGCCGTCCGGCCAGTAGCATGACCGGACGGCAGGCGGCCGTGGTGGAACTGGCAGTCACGCTGGGTTTAGGTCCCAGTGGGGTAACACCCGTGGGGGTTCGAATCCCCCCGGCCGCACAGACGAGAAGGGCGCACACCATCCCGGTGCCGCGCCCTTCGTCGTACGCACCCGACGGGTGTCAGCCCAGCAACTCCCGCAACACCGGCACCAACCCCCGAAACGCCTTCCCCCGATGGCTGATCTCGTTCTTCTCCTCGGGGGACATCTCCGCGCACGTCCGCGTATCCCCGTCCGGCTGGAGGATCGGGTCGTAGCCGAAGCCGTGGGTGCCGGCCGGTTCGTGGCGGAGGGTGCCTCGGAGGTGGCCTTCGACCACGCGTTCCGTTCCGTCCGGCAGGGCCAGGGCGGCGGCGCAGGCGAAGTGGGCGGCGCGGTGTTCGTCGGGGATGTCGCTCAGCTGGTCGAGGAGGAGGGTGAGGTTGGCGCGGTCGTCGCCGTGGGAGCCGGACCAGCGGGCGGAGAAGATGCCGGGGGCGCCGCCGAGTACGTCGACGCAGAGGCCGGAGTCGTCGGCGACGGCGGGGAGGCCGGTGGCCTGCGCGAGGGCGTGGGCCTTGAGGAGGGCGTTCTCGGCGAAGGTGACGCCGGTTTCCTTGACGTCGGGGACGTCGGGATAGGCGTCCGCGCAGTCCAGTTCGTAGTGGAGGCCTGCGGCGGCGAGGATCGCCTTGAGCTCGGTGAGCTTTCCGTGGTTGCGGGTGGCGAGGATCAGGCGGGTCATGGCTCTCACAGTAGTCACGTCGCCGGTGAGGGGCGCGCCTCTCGTTCAGGGCGCCCCCCAGTTCCGTAACCCCTGGATCACCTACGAGGTGCAGACCTTCGTCAGTTCGCCGGCGGCGTCCGTCACCGGGCTGATGTCCGGTGTCTCGTCGCCGTTCTTGATGGAGTCGCGGACGTTGGTGACGGCTGCCTGGAGGTCGTCGACCGCTTTGTTGACGTCGGTGTCCTCGGTCTTGTCGCCGATCTCGTTGAGGTTCTTGTCGATGGAGTCGAGCGCTTCGTCGGTCTGCGTCGGGTCGTTCGCCGCGTTCTCGACGGCCTGTTGGAGTTCGGTGACGCTGTCGGCGATGGCGTCGGCGGTCCTGGCGCAGTCCAGCGCCTTGTTGACGGCGTCGCAGCCGGTGGTCAGCCCAGCGGTCAGCGCGACGGCTGCCACTGCGGCGGCGATGGTGATACTGCGACGTCGCGGGCGTCGGCTCGCGGCCATGGAACGGTCCTCCCGTTGCTTTCCGGGCCTCGGGGGCCCCGTGTGGTACGGCGGGGGCGTACGGCGGTGTGCCGTGCGCCCGTATTGGTAGGGACGCGGGGACCGCTGCCGTGGTTGCCCGTGGCGCTGCGGCTCCTCTTGGTGCGGAGTTGGTGCGTCCTTTACCTTTCGAGGACCGTATCAAGCGCCTTGCGCTGAGCGACAGCCAGTTCTGTGCAGCCCGAAACGGCAAGGTCGAGGAGGGAGTTGAGTTCTTCGCGGGCGAAGGGTTCGGCCTCGGCGGTGCCTTGCACCTCGACGAAGCGGCCGTCGCCGGTGCAGACGACGTTCATGTCGGTGTCGGCGCGTACGTCTTCCTCGTAGCAGAGGTCGAGGAGGGGTACGCCGCCGACGATGCCGACGGATACGGCGCTGACGGTGCCGGTGAGGGGCTGGCGGCTGGCCCTGATGATCTTTTTGGCGCGGGCCCAGGAGACGGCGTCCGCGAGGGCGACGTAGGCGCCGGTGATGGCGGCGGTGCGGGTGCCGCCGTCGGCCTGGAGTACGTCGCAGTCGAGGACGATGGTGTTCTCGCCGAGTTGCTTGTAGTCGATGACTGCGCGCAGGGAGCGGCCGATGAGGCGGCTGATCTCGTGTGTACGGCCGCCGATCTTGCCGCGTACGGATTCGCGGTCGCCGCGGGTGTTGGTGGCGCGGGGCAGCATGGAGTACTCGGCGGTGACCCAGCCTTCGCCGCTGCCTTTGCGCCAGCGCGGGACGCCTTCGGTGACGGAGGCGGTGCAGAAGACCTTGGTGTCGCCGAAGGAGATGAGGACGGAGCCTTCGGCGTGCTTGCTCCAGCCGCGCTCGATGGTGATGGGGCGGAGCTGCTCGGGCGTGCGGCCGTCGATTCGTGACATGGCGACGAGCCTAGCCCTTTCCCGAGACCGCTCAGGCACTCACATCATGTCCTCGATGTCCGCCGCGATGGGGTCGGCGTCCGTGCCGATGACGACCTGGATCGCGTTGCCCATCTTGACGACGCCGTGCGCGCCGGCGGCCTTCAGGGCGGCCTCGTTGACCAGGCCGGCGTCGACGACCTCGGTGCGGAGGCGGGTGATGCAGCCCTCGATCTCTTCGATGTTGTCGATGCCGCCGAGCCCGGCGACGATCTTCTCAGCCTTGGTGGCCATGTCCTTCTCCCTGATCCGGTCCGTTGTGCCGCGTTGCCTGGTTGACGCTGTGCCGCAGTAACGCACAGGTCTACACCAGTTTGCAATGGCCGCCAAACACAGGGTTGGCGAGAAACGAAAGTGCGGGTTCCTTATCCTCCCTTCACCGTGCTACAACAGGTCTACACCACTGAGTGGTTTAGACCAGGCGGCCGATGGATCATGGGTCGCTCCCATGTCGCTCCCATACGGAGTCACCACCGTCCCCCAGGAGGAAGTTGTGTCCACGGCCAGCGCCGCTCCCGCGGCCGACAAGAAGAAGGGCTCCGGCGCGATGGCTGTCATGCAGCGCATCGGCCGCAGCCTGATGCTGCCGGTCGCCGTCCTGCCTGCGGCCGCGCTCCTGGTGCGCCTCGGCAACACCGACATGCTCGGCCGCGAGTCGTTCCCCGAATTCCTTACCAAGATCGCCGGCTTTATGTCGGCGGGCGGCAACGCGATCCTCGACAACATGGCACTGCTGTTCGCGGTGGGCATCGCGATCGGCTTCGCCAAGAAGTCGGACGGCTCGACCGCGCTCGCGGCCGTCGTCGGCTACCTGGTCTTCAAGAACGTACTGGCCACGTTCACCGACAAGAACCTGCCGCAGGTCGCGGAAGTCGTCGACGGCAAGATCGTGATGGTCGACGCGCCGGTGGACGCCAAGGTCCTCGGCGGTGTGGTGATGGGCATCGTCGTCGCCCTGCTGTACCAGAAGTTCTACCGGACCAAGCTGCCGGACTGGGCGGGCTTCTTCGGCGGCCGACGCCTCGTGCCGATCCTCTCCGCCTTCGCCGGCCTGCTCATCGGCATCGTTTTCGGCTACATCTGGCCGGTCCTCGGTACGGCGCTGCACAACTTCGGTGAGTGGCTGGTCGGTTCAGGTGCCGTCGGCGCGGGCATCTTCGGTGTCGCCAACCGTGCGCTGATCCCGGTCGGCATGCACCACCTGCTGAACTCCTTCCCGTGGTTCCAGGCCGGCGAGTACGAGGGCAAGAGCGGTGACATCGCGCGCTTCCTGGCCGGTGACCCGAGCGCCGGCCAGTTCATGACCGGCTTCTTCCCGATCATGATGTTCGCGCTGCCGGCCGCCTGTCTGGCGATCGTGCACTGTGCCCGTCCCGAGCGCCGCAAGGTCGTCGGCGGCATGATGGTCTCGCTGGCGCTGACCTCGTTCGTCACCGGTGTCACCGAGCCGATCGAGTTCACGTTCATGTTCATCGCGCCGGTCCTGTACGCCATCCACGCCGTCCTCACCGGTGTCTCCATGGCGCTGACCTGGGCGCTGGGCATGAAGGACGGCTTCGGCTTCTCGGCGGGCGCGGTCGACTTCTTCCTGAACCTCGGGATCGCGACGAATCCGTGGGGCCTGGTCCTGGTGGGCTTGTGCTTCGCGGCGGTCTATTACGTGGTCTTCCGCTTCGCGATCACCAAGTTCAACCTGCCGACACCAGGCCGCGAGTCGGACGAGGAACTGGCCGAGCTGCAGAAGGCGGAGGCGAAGTAGGACTCTCCCCCGTACGTACGAGAAGGCCCCCGGAGGAAACTCCGGGGGCCTTCTCGTACGTACGGGCACTAGATCTCGTACGTCACTCGCGGCGCCGCCAGTTCCACCGGGCCCGTGTACGTCTCGCGGGCGTCCGCGAGGTTGACCTGGGGGTCCGTCCACGGCGGGATGTGGGTGAGGACGAGGCGGCGGGCGGCTGCGCGGGCGGCGATCTCGCCCGCCTCGCGGCCGTTGAGGTGCAGGTCCGGGATGCACTCCTTGCCGTGGGTGAACGCGGCCTCGCACAGGAACAGGTCGGCGTCCCGGGCGAGTTCGACGAGCGAGTCGCATACGCCCGTGTCCCCGGAGTACGTGAGCGTCCGGCCGCCGTGCTCGATGCGGATGCCGTACGCCTCCACCGGGTGGCTCACCTTCTCCGTGTGCACCGAGAAGGGGCCGATCTCGAAGGAGCCGGGCTTGACCGTGTGGAAGTCGAAGACCTCGCTCATGGAGGAGGCGCTGGGGGTGTCGGCGTAGGCGGTGGTGAGGCGGTGCTCGGTGCCCTCGGGTCCGTAGACCGGGATGGGGGCGGCTCGGCCGCCGTCGTGCCGGTAGTAACGCGCCACGAAGTAGGCGCACATGTCTATGCAGTGGTCGGCGTGCAGATGGCTGAGGTAGATCGCGTCGAGGTCGTAGAGACCGCAGTGGCGCTGTAGCTCGCCAAGGGCACCGTTGCCCATGTCGAGGAGCAGCCGGAAGCCGTCGGCCTCGACGAGGTAGCTCGAGCAGGCCGATTCCGCGGACGGGAACGACCCCGAGCAGCCGACGACGGTGAGCTTCATAAAGCAGAAACCTCCGCTGGCGGGGAGTGAAGTCGGGGGTCGTGCGGTCCGTCGAGCGTAAGGCGCAAAACCTCCGGTCGCTCCTCCATAAGGGGGGTTGTGGGGGAACTCACCTGCGGCGTCACCGGTTTGGGGGTGGTTCGCCCCCGCCGCCCCTACCCATTCCCGTCCCCTGGGGCTCCGCCCCAGGCCCCGTCTCCGGGGCCAGCCCCCGGACCCCCGGTCCTCAAACGCCGGACGGGCTGAAATCAGCCCGTCCGGGGGCACCTCTGGGGGCACCCCCAGCGGTAGCTGGGGGAGTTTGAGGACGAGGCCGTCAGGCCAATGGGGGGCTGGGGGCGCAGCCCCCAGCAGGGGTCCAGGGGGCAGCGCCCCCTCTAAGCCCAAAGCTGCCCCTGCAACCGCTCGATCGCCTCCTCGGTCGTCGTCGCCGTGTAGACGCCCGTCGACAGGTACTTCCAGCCGCCGTCGGCGACGACGAAGACGATGTCCGCCGTCTCCCCCGCCTTGACGGCCTTGCGGCCGACGCCGATCGCGGCGTGGAGGGCGGCGCCGGTGGAGACACCCGCGAAGATGCCCTCCTGCTGCAACAGTTCGCGCGTACGTGTCACCGCGTCGGCGGAGCCGACCGAGAAGCGGGTGGTCAGGACGGAGGCGTCGTACAGCTCGGGGACGAAGCCCTCGTCGAGGTTGCGCAGGCCGTACACGAGGTCGTCGTAGCGCGGCTCGGCCGCGACGATCTTGATGTCCGGCTTGTGCTCGCGCAGGAAACGGCCGACGCCCATCAGCGTGCCCGTCGTCCCCAGGCCCGCCACGAAGTGGGTGACGGAGGGGAGGTCGGCGAGGATCTCGGGGCCCGTGGTGGCGTAGTGGGCGCCCGCGTTGTCCGGGTTGCCGTACTGGTAGAGCATCACCCAGTCCGGGTGTTCGGCCGACAGCTCCTTGGCGACGTGTACGGCCGTGTTGGAGCCCCCTGCCGCGGGGGACGAGATGATCTCGGCGCCCCACATGGCCAGCAGGTCCCGGCGCTCCTGTGAGGTGTTCTCGGGCATGACGCAGACGATGCGGTAGCCCTTGAGCTTGGCGGCCATGGCCAGGGAGATGCCGGTGTTGCCGCTCGTCGGTTCGAGGATCGTGCAGCCCGGTGTGAGGCGGCCGTCCTTCTCCGCCTGCTCGATCATGTGCAGGGCGGGACGGTCCTTGACCGAGCCGGTCGGGTTGCGGTCCTCGAGCTTCGCCCAGATGCGGACGTCGGCGGACGGCGAGAGCCGCGGCAGGCGCACCAGAGGGGTGTTGCCCACCGCGGCCAGCGGGGAGTCGTAGCGCATCAGGGATCAGAGCCCGGTCAGACCATGCCGCCGGCTACGGCCGGCAGAATCGTCACGTTGTCGCCGTCGGTCAGTTTGGTGTTGATGCCGTCGAGGAAGCGGACGTCCTCGTCGTTGAGGTAGACGTTCACGAAGCGGCGCAGTTCGCCTGCGTCCACGATGCGAGCCTGGATGCCCGAGTGGCGGGTCTCGAGGTCGGCGAACAGATCGGCAAGGGTGTCACCGGTGCCCTCCACCGCCTTCTGACCGTCTGTGTACTGGCGGAGGATGGTGGGGATGCGGACCTCGATGGCCATGGTTGCGGGCTCCTGTCGGAAGAAGTCAGGTCGGTGGGCGCGCGGCAGCGCGGAAAGCAGGGTGGTACGCGATAAACCGCGCCGCGGCTCTCACAGCCGTACGGCGGCAGGCGGCATCAACAGATGGCGCTGGCGAGCCTGCACAGGTCGACGTGCAGCCGCGCCACGAGCAGCATGCCCGGCGTCTTGTCGCTCACGTCGTGGAAAACCATGGGCTCATCGTATCGATTCCCGGTCCGGGTCCTGGAATGTGATCTCGCATCGTGGATGATTTCTGCCCGCATCGCGGGATCAGTAGGCCTCCACGACCTTGACCTCTTCCTCCGTGACCTCGCCCTCGACGATCCGGTACGAGCGGAACTGGAAGTCGCCGACCCCGTCGGTGTCGGCGGTGGACACCAGAACGTAGTGGGCGCCGGGCTCATTGGCGTACGAGATGTCGGTGCGGGACGGGTACGCCTCGGTGGCCGTGTGGGAGTGGTAGATGACGACCGGCTCCTCGTCGCGGTCGTCCATCTCGCGGTACAGCTTGAGCAGATCGCCGGAGTCGAACTCGTAGAACGTGGGCGACATGGCCGCGTTCAGCATGGGGATGAAGCGCTCGGGGCGGTCCGAGCCCGCCGGGCCCGCGATGACGCCGCACGCCTCGTCGGGGTGGTCCTTGCGCGCGTGCGCGACGATCTGGTCGACGAGGGCCTGGGTGATGGTGAGCATGCTCGTCAGGATAAGCAGAGGGGCCGCCTCGTACCGAGGGGTGGTACGGGGCGGCCCACATACTGATCTACAGGGCTCGGATCAGTCGAGCGCCTTCGCGGTCCCCGGCTCCACGTCCGGCAGGCCGTCCTTCCGGCGCCGGACGAACTCCAGGAAGGAGTTCAGCTCGCGCTTGACGACGGGGGCCAGCAGGTAGAGGCCGATGATGTTGAACACCGACAGCATGAATAGCGCCGAGTCGGCCAGGCTGATCAGTGTCTCGAGGGAGAGGAGGGAGCCCGCGACGACGAACAGGCTCCAGATGGCCTTGAAGACGGTCTCGCTGGTCTGGCTCTTGCCGAAGAGGTACGTCCACGCCTTGAGGCCGTAGTAGCCCCAGGTCAGGATCGTGGAGAAGGCGAACAGCAGCACCGCGACGGTCAGCAGGTCCGGGAACCAGGGCAGTACGGTCTCGAAGGCGTCGGAGGTGATGGTGACGCCGCCGATGTCCGTGTTGCCCTCGCGGGCCTCGGCCCAGCTGGCCGGGTTGGCGATGGCGATGGTCAGTGCGGTCATGGTGCAGATGATGACCGTGTCGATGAACGGCTCCAGCAGGGCGACCAGGCCCTCGCTCGCGGGGTGCTTGGTCTTGACCGCGGAGTGGGCGATCGGGGCGGAGCCCAGGCCGGCCTCGTTGGAGAAGGCGGCACGCTGGAAGCCGACGATCAGAGCACCGATCACACCGCCCACGACACCCTCGGCCTCGAACGCGCCCTGGATGATGCCCTGGACCGCGTCGGGCACCGCGGTGACGTTCGACCCGATGACGACCAGGCAGGCCACGATGTACATGCCCGCCATGGCCGGGACCAGCCGGCTGGTGACCGAGGCGATGGAGCGGATGCCGCCGAGCAGCACGAGGCCGACCAGCGCGGCGACCACCAGGCCGAAGAGGACGGCACCGGCGGAGGAGGCCATGAAGCCGTCCTCGCCGCCGAAGGTCGAAGCGACCTGCGCGTAGCTCTGGTTGGTCTGGAACAGGTTGCCGCCGAAGAGGCCGAAGAAGAGGATCATGATGGAGGCCAGGACGGCGAGCACCTTGCCGAACTTGGCGCCACCGCTGCCGAAGCGCTCGGCGAGCCCCTTGGGCAGGTAGTGCATGGGACCACCGGAGACGGTGCCGTCCTCATGTTCCTCGCGGTACTTCACACCGAGGGTGACCTCGACGAACTTGGTCGCCATGCCGAGCAGACCGCAGAGGATCATCCAGAAGGTGGCGCCGGGGCCGCCGATGGAGACGGCGACGGCGACACCGGCGATGTTGCCGAGGCCGACGGTGCCGGAGACGGCGGCGGTCAGCGCCTGGAAGTGGTTGACCTCACCGGGCGAGCCCTCCTCGTCGTACTTGCCGCGTACGACGTCGATGGCGAGCTTGAACTTGCGTACCTGGATCAGCCCGAACCAGGTGGTGAAGATCAGGCCCGCGATCACGAGCCAGGCGACGATGAGCGGAAGCTCGGTGTCGCCGACGGGCACGGCGTAGAAGACGACGTCGCCGACGTGTTTGGCGACGGGTTCGAAGAAATCGCTGACGGCGTCGTCGATGGAGTTGGTGACGGACTCGAGTGACATCTGGTCTACCTCGGTGGGGCGGGGACGTAGTGGCGTGGCGCAGCAGTGGGGGGCAGGTAAAGGGACGGTGCACGCACGGCAAAGGCCGCCCCATGAAGGAATTGGGAAGTCGTATCACGTTCCCCACGGGGCCTCGAGTGACCCAAGTCACGCAAAGGCGCCCCCGGGGCACAAAACCCCAGGGGCGGTGATGCGATCGTTATCCGGATTTGAGCGTCTTCTGAGCGAACGCGCAATCCGCACAGGTCGGGGCATATGCGCCCCGCATCTCACGGCATGAGCGTTTCGACGAGCGTCTCCTGGAGTCCGCCCAGCCACAGATACGCCATCACCATCGGCTTGCGCGGATCGTCGTCCGGCAGCCGGTAGAGGAGGTCGGTGTCCTCCTCGTCGACGACGTCGAGCCGGGAGCCGATCGCGAGCCGCAGGTCGTTGAGGGCGCCCAGCCACTGCTGGGACTCCTCCGTCGACAGCTTGAGCACCGCTCCGCCCTCGCCGGCCGAGGCGAGCGCGTCCAGGGAGCGGATCACCGTGAGCGCGTTGTCGCGCTTGCCCGCGCGCAGGTCGTTCTCGGTGAAGCGGCGGAACTCCGAGGAGTACTGGCGCTGTTCCTCGGCCTGCTCGGGCGAGGTGGCCTCGACGTCGGGTCCGCTGTAGGCGTCCGGGAAGAGGCGTTGCAGTACGGGGTCGGCGGGCGGCTCGCTGGGGCCCTCCGCGAACAGCTCGGCGAGCGGGTCGGCGGTGGCGTCTTCCGCCGGTCCGGGGCCTATGAGCTCCAGGAGCTGAACCGCCAGGGAGCGGATGATGGAGATCTCGACCTCGTCGAGGGCGACGGCCGCGCCGCCGCCGGGGAGCGGTTCGAATTGTCCTGGCATGGAGTGAGTTCGCTACTTCCGGTCCTGCTGGAGGGTGGCCCACAGACCGTAACCGTGCATGGCCTGCACGTCGCGCTCCATCTCCTCGCGGGTCCCGCTGGAGACGACGGCACGGCCCTTGTGGTGGACGTCGAGCATGAGCTTGGTGGCCTTGCCCTTCGAGTAACCGAAGTACGTCTGGAAAACGTACGTCACATAGCTCATGAGGTTGACCGGGTCGTTGTGGACGATCGTGACCCAGGGAACATCCGGCTCGGGTACGGCGAAGACCTCCTCGGCTGACTCGGTCTTTTCGGTCTCTAGAGGTGCGGGAGCCGTCACATGGCCCATGCTGCCACCAGAGGGGGGTACGCGGCCAAACGGCCCCCTTCCCCGGCCGCCTCCCCGACCTCTCCTCGAAATCGTCAGAGTGACGAGATTGGCGGTAATATCTACTGCCATGCTGCATACACCGGGGGACAACCCCCGGACCCCCGGCCGACCCGGGGACACCGGAGAGTCATGGCGAGGAGAGCTTTCGTGGGTGTAGCGGACCTAGGGCTGCCGGTGGACGTCCCGTCGACAGCGCTCTTCACTGATCACTACGAGCTGACCATGCTGCAGGGCGCCCTCGAGGGCGGCACCGCCGAGCGGCGTTCGGTCTTCGAGGTCTTTACGCGCCGGCTGCCCGAGGGTCGCCGGTACGGCGTCGTCGCGGGCACGGGGCGGGTGCTGGACGCGGTCGAGAACTTCCGGTTCGACGCGGACGTCCTCGGCTTCCTGCGCGAGCGCCGCGTCGTGGACGAGCCGACCCTCGCGTGGCTGTCCTCGTACCGTTTCAGCGGCGACGTGTGGGGCTACCCCGAGGGCGAGGTCTACTTCCCCGGCTCGCCGATCCTGCGCGTGGAGGGCACCTTCGCGGAGTGCGTGCTCCTGGAGACGGTGATCCTCTCGATCCTCAACCACGACTCGGCGATCGCCGCCGCCGCCTCCCGGATGGCCTCGGCCGCGGGCGAGCGGCCGCTGATCGAGATGGGCGCCCGGCGCACCCATGAACTGGCCGCCGTGGCCGCCTCACGCGCGGCGTACGTCGGCGGCTTCACGACCACCTCGGACCTGGCCGCCGGTTTCCGCTACGGCATCCCCACCGTCGGCACCAGCGCCCACGCCTTCACGCTCCTGCACGACAGCGAGCGGGACGCCTTCCAGGCGCAGGTGCACTCGCTGGGCCGGGGTACGACGCTGCTCGTGGACACGTATGACGTGGCCGAAGCCGTACGGACGGCCGTCGAGATCGCCGGGCCCGAGCTCGGCGCCGTGCGCATCGACTCCGGTGACCTGCTGCTGGTGGCGCACCGGGTGCGGCAGCAGCTCGACGAGCTGGGCGCCGCCGACACGAAGATCATCGTGACCTCGGATCTGGACGAGTACGCGATCGCCTCGCTGGCCGCGGCGCCCGTGGACGCGTACGGAGTGGGCACCCAGCTGGTGACGGGATCCGGCCATCCGACGTGTTCGATGGTCTACAAGCTCGTCGCCCGTGCCCAGTCGGCGGATCCGAAGGCTCCGCTCGTGCCGGTGGCGAAGAAGTCGACGGGCGGCAAGACGTCCATCGGCGGCCGGAAGTGGGCCGCGCGGCGGCTCGACGAGGAGGGCGCCGCCGAGGCCGAGGTGATCGGCACGGGGACCGTCCCGGCGGAGCTGGCCGACCGTCAGCTGCTGGTCGAGCTGATAAAGGGCGGCAACGTCGTTGCCCGCGAGCCCCTGGACGTCGTACGCGACCGGCATGCGGCGGCCCGCGCCAACCTGCCGCTGTCCGCGACCCAGCTGTCCCGGGGGGAAGCGGTGATCCCGACCGAATACGTCTGAGCACGCCCGCGTACGCCCGATGCGTGCGCCCGGGTACGCCCGATTGCGTCCGACATGAGCGAAGTTCAGGACCAGGGGTACCCGGCAAACAAGTCCGGACAGCCTCGCCCCGAAGACGAATGAACCGGCGGTGAGGGGGAAAAGCAACGCCAATGCCCGCCCCGGGGCCCCGTATGGGGGTTAGGCCTACACCTTGAGGACACGACCATGCGCCGCGCACTGATCGTCGTAGACGTGCAGAACGATTTCTGCGAGGGGGGCAGTCTCGCGGTGGCCGGAGGTGCCGACGTGGCCGCCGCGATCACGGAGCTGATCGGGCAGGCGCCCGCCGGCTACCGCCATGTCGTGGCCACCCGCGACCACCACATCGCCCCCGGCAACCACTTCTCCGAGAACCCCGACTACGCCCACTCCTGGCCCAAACACTGCGTGGCGGGCACGGAGGGCGTGGGCTTCCACCCGAACTTCGCCCCGGCGGTCGCCTCCGGCGCGATCGACGCGGTCTTCGACAAGGGCGCGTACGCGGCGGCGTACAGCGGCTTCGAGGGCGCCGACGAGAACGGCGTCACGCTGGCGGACTGGCTGCGCGCCCGCGAGATCACCGACGTCGACGTGGTCGGCATCGCCACCGACCACTGCGTCCGCGCCACCGCACTGGACGCGGCCCGCGAGGGCTTCCGTACGACCGTGCTGCTCGACCTCACGGCCGGGGTGGCCGAGGAGACCACCGAGCGGGCCCTGGAGGAGCTGCGCGAGGCGGGTGTGGAGCTCACAGGGAAGCCCGTGGTGTAGCGGCCCCGGGAGCCTGAGCGGGAGGTTGAGTGGGGACGGAAGCCTGCGTGGGAGCGGGAGCCTGAGTGGGGGCCGTACGGCGCTTCAGGGCGCGGATCGAGCGCCACAGCTCCGTGGCGGTGGTGGTGGCGTCTCCGGCGGGGGGCGTGCGCCATATGAGGCCGTCGGGATGGTGCAGGACCGCGGTGATCTCGTCCGGGGTCGGCGGCTCGCTGTTGCCGCGCAGATAGACCGCCCGCAGGCCGAGGTTGCGCACCCGCGTCAGCGCGCGGGCCCGGTTCTGGGCGTGCACGAGAACGCGTACGCAACCGTTGCCGCCCATGGCGGAAGGGGTGGGCAGGTTCAACGCCACCACCACGCTGCCGTTCGGCAGTTTGCAGAAACCTCCTGCGGCCACGTCACACCCCCGTGAGAAACAGTGTCAATAAGAGAGCCACAGGACGCACCTAAACACGATCGGCCGCAACCCGCCAGAGGGTCGCGGCCGATCATGCTCTGACCTGCGAAGACGCCGTTCACTTCGTCGCGGCCGAGATCTTCACCGTGATCGTCGAGCCGTCGCGGGACTCCTTCACGATCGCGATCTTGGTGTTGGTGTCAGTTACTGCGGTACGCAGCACCCCGAGTTGGTGTACCGCTCAACCGGCGCGCCGGACCGTCCAGTGGGTGGACGCCATGACTCCGTGCGCCCCCCGTGCACCGGCACCGTGGGTTAGGTCACGCTTACCGCTCGTTCCACTCGGGCAGACAGCGGAATAGAGTCGGCTGGCGGCGCGCTGGAAATCAGCGGTTTGCCAAGCCGACACCCCTTGTCGGCACCCCCTGATTCGTATCCGCATCCTCCCCCTTGGCGAGAGGCACGGGGGGAGACCCCCGACCCGAGGAATGCTCATGCCTCGTCCGACCGCCGCACAGCTCGCCTACGGCTCATGCACCGTGATCTTCTCCACGCTCGCCATGCTGCTGCTGTCACAGACGAGTTCGGGCCCGGGAGTCGCGGTGATCGCGCTCTCCGCACTCGCACTCGGCCTCCTCGTGGCCCTGACGGTTCCCGTCCCGAAGAAACCGGCACCCATTGCCACATCCGTTGCCCGGGAGCGTGTTGCCGAATCCGTACCGGTGGCAAGCGGCAGCGAGCGCTGACCACCCCCCTCAACCGGTGCTGACCACCACGGTCTTCGCCGGCTTGTCGTGCAGGCCCTGCTTGTAGGGCTTGTCGAAGAAACTCCAGCCACCCGTGATCGCGGTCCAGATGCACGCGCAGCAGAACGCGAACGGCAACCACAGGACCAGCGCGCGGATCAACGCGGTCTGCCAGGAGGGCGTCGAGCCGTCGTTCAGGTTCGCCACCCGCATGTGGAACAGCTTCTTGCCGAGCGTCTGCCCCGACTTGGCGGTCAGGAAGGTGTCGTACGCGACGTAGAGCACCGCGGCGATCACGGACTGGCCGACGGAATCGCTGTACTCGACAGTCCCGCCGTCCACGTCGTAGTCGGTGACACCGAACGCCCACGCCAGCAGCCACGCCACGACACCCACCAGGATCATGTCGATGATCCGCGCCAGTACACGCTTGGGGCTGTCGCCGAGGGGCGGCATCCCGGCGAGGGGTTCATTGCCTTGCGGGCCACCGCCGTAGGGGTCGCCCGCGTACGGCGGGGGCGTGGCGCCCCCGCCCTCTGACGGGGTGTCGTACGGAGAGCCGCCGCCCTCGCCGGGTGGCGGCTGACGTTTCTTGAACGGATCGTCTTCCGGGGGAGGCGGCGGCTCGGTCGTCATACTGCGAGTCGACCGCGAACACTCCGGCGGCGCAATGGGCGGGGAGCCGTCCGGGGTATCGGGCGGCTCGTGGGTCGTGGGTCGGTCCGCGGGGTCAGCCCGCTACGAACGTATGCGCCGCCTTGTCGTGCCAGCACTGGCGCCACGGGCGGTCGAACAGGCCCCACAAGACACCCAGCACACCGATGCCGAGCAGTCCGGGGACGCTGTAGACGAGCCAGCGGCGCAGGGCCGCGCCGAACGACGGGGGCTCGCCGCCCTCGATGTCCCGCACCTGGATACCGCACAGCTTCTTGCCGAGCGTACGGCCCCACTTGGCGGTGGGCAGCGCCTCGTAGAGGACACCGAAGAGCAGCAGGACGGCGAGGACGATACCGAGGTAGGCGCCCGTGGTGCCGTCCAGCAGCCAGACCGTGACGGTCTCGCCGGACAGCTTGGCCGCGTCGATCTTGTCGTTGACGTGGTCGAGGGCCCTGATGCCCAGCGGCACGGCAGCCGCGCCCGTGACGGCACCGAGCACGAGCGAGTCCACGAGCCGGGCGGCCAGCCGCTTGCCGAGCCCGGCGGGACGCGCGGACGCCTGCGCCCGGGCGGCGGCCTGGAAGGGGTCCTCGGACACCGGCTTCCAGGGGACGACGGGCGGCTCGCTCTCGGGCCCGGCGAGACGGTGCACCTGCTGAGCCCAGGAGGGCTGCCCACCGCCGGCGCCCGCGGCCATGGGGGTGGACTGCTCAGGTGTGGAGGGCGTGGAGAGGGAGGAAGGCGTGGATGGAGGGGCTGGGGAATTCGTGGACTGGGCGGGCGCAGCGGGGGTCTGGGCACCGGCGGACGCTGCTGTGGCGCCCTGGGAGAGACCCGCGCGGGCGGCGGGCGAGCTTCCCGCGGTCGAGCCCCTTGCCGCTGCGCCGCCTGCGGTGGGGCCGGGGGCCTGGGGATCGCGCAGCTGCCTCTGACGCGGAGTGACGGCACGGAACGCCATCGTGCCCTCGGAAGCGAGAGGGTTACGTGCGCTGGGGACACCGGAGGCCCCAGCCCTGGGCTGAGGCGAGTCGGCCTGGGACGAGCCGGACGGCTCCTCCTCCGACCCTGGGGTCGGCCGCACCCGCCCCGTCGGCCTGCGGAACACCACCGTGCCGCCGGAAGCCGGAGACCGGTCGTCCCGGGGCGTGTCCTCGATCCGGTCCTCGGCCCTGGGCGCGCGGAACGTGACCGTACCGTCGGTGTGCTCGGACCTGCCCTCGGGTTGGGCCGGCTCGGACGGTACGCGCGGATCGGCGGGAGAACCCCAGGAGACCCTGCGGTCCTGCTCACCCCCGAAACCGGTCTGCCGGGAGCGGTCGGCGCCCCACGCGGTCGCGGGCTCGGGGCGGCTGCCGTGCTGGGCCTCGGCGGGCGAGGGGGCCGCGGCGGGCGGGTCCTCGTCGAAGAAGTGCGGGCCCGTCTCCTCCGTAGGGGCGGGGCCGGTGGCGGCGGGTCCCGCGGCGGCCGGGGCGGAGCGGCCGGCGGGTGGTGCCGGTAGCGATTCGCCGTCGGAGGGCGCCGGTCGGCTGGTGCCCGGTACCCATGAGGCACCGTTCCAGTACCGGACATATCCAGGAATGGACGGGTCCGGGTAATACCCTTCGCGGGGCCTGTCGTCGCCGGGGGCCGGGGTTGGGGCGCTCATGTCCGTCGTCCCGTATCTGCTCGGGGGTCGTATGGGGCATCCACATCTATCAGACCGGAGCAAGAGTCACGTCCGGTCCGCCAGTACCTACCCCGTTCGGGCAAGGTTCCGCCACGCCTTCCCGAATACCGGACTGAAGACGGGCGGATAACGGGCCGATACCGAGCGGGTACCGGGCAGATACCGGCGAAGGAATTTCCCCGAATACGCGTAATGCTCCGCGCCCGACCCCGTCTCCACTCGTACGGGCCCGCCCCAGGCCCCCGAACGAGAGGAAACGGACGACATGCACACCGTGGTGGAACGCGAGCTCGACATGAGACTCGTCATGTCGCCGGAGCGCAGCATCCCCGTCCCGGCTCGGCTCAGCTACCGCAGCGACGATCCGTACGCCGTCCACTTCACCTTCAACGTCGGCTCCGACCACTCCGTGAACTGGACGTTCGCCCGGGAACTCCTCGTCGAGGGCCTCCTCCGGCCGTGCGGGCACGGTGATGTGCAGGTGTGGCCGACGAAGGCGGGCAGACGCGGCGTCGTCCTGATCGCGCTGAGTTCACCCGGCGGAGACGCCCTGCTGGAGGCGCCGGCGGCCGAGGTCTCCGACTGGCTGGAACTCACCCTGCGAGCGGTCCCGGCGGGCTCCGAGGGCGAGCGGCTCGGTATCGAGGACGGACTGGTCGAGCTGTTCAGAAGACCTTGCCAGGGTTGAGGATGCCCAGCGGGTCGAAGGCCGCCTTGATCGCTCGTTGCATCTCCACGCCCACCGGGCCGATCTCGCGGGCCAGCCATTCCTTCTTCAGTACGCCCACGCCGTGTTCGCCGGTGATCGTGCCGCCGAGTTCCAGGCCGAGGGCCATGATCTCGTCGAAGGACTCGCGGGCGCGGCGGGACTCGTCGGGGTCGCCGGCGTCGAAGCAGACGGTGGGGTGGGTGTTGCCGTCGCCGGCGTGCGCGACGACCCCGATGGTCAGCTGGTGCTTCTCGGCGATCCGCTCGACGCCTTCGATCAGGTCGCCGAGCCGCGATCGAGGCACGCACACGTCGTCGATCATCGTCACGCCCCGCACCGCTTCGAGCGCGGTGAGCGACAACCGCCGTGCCTGCAGGAGCAGTTCGGACTCGGCCAGGTCGTCGGCCGGGACGACCTGGGTGGCGCCGGCGGTCTCGCACAGGGCACCGAGCGCGGCGAGGTCGGCGGTCGGGTCCGAGGTGTCGAAGCCGGCGAGCAGCAGGGCCTCCGTGGTCTCCGGCAGGCCCATGTTCGCCATGTCGTTGACGGCCTTCACCGTCGTACGGTCCATCAGTTCGAGGAGGGACGGCACATGCCCGCCCTCCATGATCCGGCACACGGCGTCACAGGCGGCGGACGCGGACGCGAACTCGGCGGCCAGCACCAGTTGCTGCGGCGGCTGCGGCTTGAGCGCGAGCGTCGCCCGTACGACGATGCCGAGCGAACCCTCCGAGCCCACGAACAGGCGGGTGAGGTCGTACCCGGCGACGCCCTTCGCCGTGCGGCGGCCGGTGGACATGAGACGGCCGTCGGCGAGGACGACGTCCAGGCCGAGGACGTACTCGGCAGTGACGCCGTACTTCACACAGCACAGGCCGCCGGAGGCCGTGCCGATGTTGCCGCCGATGGTGCACATCTCCCAGCTGGAGGGGTCCGGCGGGTAGTACAGGCCGTGTTCGTTCACGGCGCGGGAGAGCGTGGCGTTGATGACGCCGGGTTCGACGACGGCGATCCGGTCGACGGGGCTGATCTCGAGGATCCGGTCCATCTTGATCAGGGACAGCACGATGCAGCCGTCGGAGGCGTTGGCGCCGCCCGACAGTCCGGTGCGAGCGCCCTGCGGGACGACCGGCACGCGCAGCTCGGTGGCGATGCGCATGATGTGCTGGACCTCTTCGACGGTCCGTGGCAGCACGACGACCGCGGGCGTCCCGGCCTCGCAGAAGCTGGCCATGTCATTGGCGTAGGAGACCGTGACGTCCGGGTCGCTCAGCACCGCCTCGGCCGGCAGCCCCGCGAGCAGACGGTCGAGAAGGTTCCCCGTCACTTCATCGCGAGGGGCTTCGATACGGCTCATGATCACAGCGTCGCATCCGGAAGCAACGGTGTGAACCCCACCTGCACGAGGGACAGGCGGGCCACCCTGGAGCCGTACCGTCAGAGGTTGCCCCGCTTCTCCTGCTCCCGCTCGATCGCCTCGAACAGCGCCTTGAAGTTGCCCTTGCCGAAGCCCATCGAGCCATGCCGTTCGATGATCTCGAAGAAGACGGTCGGACGGTCCTGGACCGGCTTGGTGAAGATCTGCAGCAGATAGCCGTCCTCGTCGCGGTCGGCGAGGATCTTCAGTTCGCGGAGGGTGTCGACGGGGACACGGGTGTCGCCGACCCACTCCCCCAGGGTGTCGTAGTACGAGTCGGGCGTGGCCAGGAACTCGACTCCGGCCGCGCGCATGGTGCGTACGGTCTGGACGATGTCGTTCGTGTTGAGCGCGATGTGCTGGACGCCGGCGCCGTCGTAGAACTCCAGGTACTCGTCGATCTGGGACTTCTTCTTGGCGATGGCGGGCTCGTTGATCGGGAACTTGACCTTGAGCGTCCCGTCGGCCACGACCTTGGACATCAGCGCGCTGTACTCGGTGGCGATGTCGTCGCCCACGAACTCCTTCATGTTCGTGAAGCCCATGACCTTGTTGTAGAAGCCGACCCATTCGTTCATCCGGCCGAGCTCGACATTGCCGACGCAGTGGTCGATGGCCTGGAAGGTGCGGTGGACGGGCGGCTCGACGATCGGAGCGGCGGCCACAAAGCCCGGCAGATACGGGCCGTCGTAGCCGGTCCGCTCGACGAGTGTGTGCCGGGTCTGCCCGTACGTGGCGATCGCCGCGAGGACGACGGTGCCGTGCTCGTCCTTCATCTCGTACGGCTCCTCGACCGAGCGGGCGCCGTGCTCGATCGCGTACGCATACGCCCTGCGCGCGTCCGGGACCTCGATGGCGAGGTCGATCACGCCGTCGCCGTGCTGGGCCACGTGCTCGGCGAGGAAGTGGCCCCAGGTGGTGGCGGGCTTGATGACGGAGGTGAGGACGAAGCGCGCCGAGCCGTTGGTCAGGACGTACGAGGCGGTCTCGCGGCTGCCGTTCTCCGGTCCGGAGTACGCGACGAGCTTCATGCCGAAGGCGGTGGAGTAGTAGTGCGCCGCCTGCTTGGCGTTGCCCACGGCGAAGACGACCGCGTCCATTCCCTTGACCGGGAAGGGGTCTGCCTCGCGCGCGGTACCAGGGGTGTGGTGGAGGGTCTCAGTCATGGCGATACGCTCCCTCTGTTCCGCAAGGTGCGCAATAGTTTGCGTATTCACTGGGCAATATGCGCAGCGACTGGCTCGTACGACCGGGCCTTCTGTACAGGATGACCACCTGGGAGGCCTCCATGGGGATCGATCAGCTGGACGGCCGGCTCATCGTGCTGCTCGCCGAGGAGCCACGGATCGGGGTACTGGAGGCGTCCCGGCGGCTCGGCGTCGCACGCGGGACGGTCCAGGCCCGTCTCGACCGCTTGCAGTCGAACGGCGTCATCCGCGGATTCGGTCCCCAGGTGGACCCCGCGGCGCTCGGGTACCCCGTCACGGCGTTCGCGACCCTCCAGATCCGGCAGGGGCAGGGGACGGACGTACGCGCGCATTTGGCGACCGTCCCAGAGGTGCTCGAACTGCACACCACCACCGGCAGCGGCGACATGCTGTGCCGTCTCGTGGCACGCTCCAACGCCGATCTGCAACGGGTGATCGACCGGGTCGTCGGCTTCGACGGCATCGTCCGGGCCGCCACAGCGATCGTCATGGAGAACCCGGTGCCGCTGCGGATCATCCCGCTGGTGAAGCAGGCGGCGGAGGATCAGGCGTAGCCGGGCTGGGGGTTCAGCAGCTGGGGACGGAGCCGGTGCCCGTCTCCAGAGCGCGGAGAGCGTCGACCGTGCCCTTCAGCGTCGTCACCGGGATCAGCCGCAGCCCCTCCGGCAGCTCCGACTCCGCATCCGAGCACTCGGCTTTCGGTACGAGGAAGACGGTCGCACCGTCACGCTTGGCGGCCTGGGTCTTGAGGGCGACACCGCCGACCGCGCCCACCGTGCCGTCGGCGTCGATGGTGCCGGTGCCCGCGATCGTACGGCCGCCGGTCAGGTCGCCCCTGCTGCCGTCACCGTCCAGCTTGTCGACGATGCCGAGCGAGAAGAGGAGCCCGGCACTGGGCCCGCCGACGTCGGCGAGCTCCAAGGTGACCTTGATGTCGTCCGGGTCCTCGCCGAGGTAGTTCAGGGCGGCCTCGGTGGCCGTGTTCTGGGACTCCCGCATCTCCTCGGCGTTGTGCTCCTCGATCTCCTTGACGGTGTCACCGCTCGGGTACACGGAGTCACGCGGCATCACAGCCCGGTCCGTGTCGAACCACCCGTCGATCACAGTCCCCAGGCGCACATCCGCATCGGGCCCGGTCGCCTCGATGGTCGTCATCCGCAACTGCCCACGCGTCCGGTGAGTCTCCGCCCCACTGATGGTGATCACCGGCTCCCCCCGGTTCTCCCCCAGCACATCCGCCGTCATCCCCGGCTGAGCCACCGCAAACGGCAACGGCACGAAACCCACCGTGACCAGCAGAGCCACGACAGGCAGAGCACAGACGGCAACGGCCCGGGGGCGCGAGAGACGAGAGAGCACGGGATCAATCTAACGCCACTGCCTCCGGCGGTTGGGCGGGGTGCCTACGGGGAGGGTGAGTTCGGTTCGTGGGCGACTGCAGGCCCGTCGTGGCTGATCGCGCAGTTCCCCGCGCCCCTAGAAAGCCTGCGGCTACCCGCGCCTCGAAAAGCACGCGCCCCGGAAGAGCCCGTACCCCCGACTACCCGCAGCTTCCCACCGGCGGGAGGGGCCGTGGGCCGGTGCGTCGTATGCCCGTCGCGTAGGTTCAGTCTCAGGAAACCAGGACCCTGTACCAGGCCAGGGCCGTACGCCCGGCCTGCGACGGGCTGACGCACCGGCCCACGGCCCCGACCCACCGACCACCCAGGGGCGCGGGGAACGGCGCGAGCAACCACAACGCACCCGCAGCCGCCCCACCGCCGGAGGCACCCCGCGGGGAACGGCGCGACCAGCCACAACGGACCCGCACCCAAAAACCGCTCAAGCCAGCGCTAGCGCAACGCCTCGGCCACTTCCTTCGCCGCCTCCACCACCCGCGCCCCCACCCTCTCCGGCACAGAATCCGCAAGCATGACCACCCCCACGCTCCCCTCCACCCCGGTCACCCCGAGCAGCGGCGCAGCCGCCCCGCTCGCGCCGGCCTCCAGCTCCCCGTGCGTCAGCGTGTACCCGGGATCCGCCAACGTCCCGGCCGCGGCCCGCGCCGCAAGGATCGCCTTGCCCGCGGCCCCCCGGTCCAGCGGATGCCGAAACCCCGCCCGATACGCCACGTGGTAATCCGTCCACGTCGGCTCCACCACAGCGACGGCCAACGCTTCCGTCCCGTCGACCAGAGTGAGATGCGCCGTCGCCCCGATGTCCTCGGCCAACGACCGCAACGCGGGCAACGCGGCCTCACGTACCAGCGGATGCACCTGCCGCCCCAGCCGCAGCACCCCGAGCCCCACCCGGGCACGGCCACCCAGATCGCGGCGTACGAGAGCATGCTGTTCAAGCGTGGCGAGCAAGCGGTACACAACGGTCCGGTTCACTCCGAGCTTGCTGGACAGCTCGGTGACGGTCAGCCCGTGATCGGTGTCGGCGAGCAGCTTGAGGACACGCAGTCCTCGGTCGAGCGTCTGAGAGGTCTCCGCGGTCACGACGCCCACTCCTTAGTGGTGAGAGTCGACGGCCCCCTCCGCGGCGGTTGCGTCACCGGTCCCAACGGCGACGCGCTTCAGAGGCCGCCGGTCGGCAAGCGTCCCGGGCACTGCCCGGGCAGGCACCGGCTGCGCTCCGCGGCGGCGCTGCCACGGGGCGTGTGCGTAGCGGGACAGTAGCGAGCTGGTTCGCTCAGCGGAAGACTCCGTCCAGAATCCGGTCAGTGTCCAGCAAGAGCGTTGCTGCGTTTGTCCTGGTACGCCCGGCGCACATCACTCCCCGTACACCACCCCCGCACAACGCGCACACACCAGTACGCCGGTCCCGTACGCAACGAAACCGGCGCCCTGATCCCTGTACAGCCACCTGTGCCGTCACCGCATCCGCGTGGCCCACTCCCGCACTTTGTCGATCCGCTGCCTCAACTGCCCCGCTGTCGCCTCCGCACTCGGCGGTCCGCCGCACACGCGCCGCAACTCGGTGTGGATCACGCCGTGGGGCTTGCCGCTCTGGTGGACGTACGCGCCGACCAACGTGTTGAGCTGCTTCCTCAGTTCCAGCAGCTCCTTGTGTGTGACCACCGGCCGCCGCTCGGCGGGGATTTCGAGGAGGTCGGCCTCGTCGTCGGGCTTCTTGCGGCTGTGTGCGATCTGGCGCGCCTGCCGCTTCTGCAGCAGCAACTGCACCTGATCGGGTTCGAGAAGCCCCGGAATCCCGAGGTAGTCCTGCTCCTCTTCACTCCCCGGGTGCGCCTGCATGCCGAACTCGGCGCCGTCGTACAGCACCCGGTCGAAGGTGGCCTCGGACTCCAGCGCCTCGAAGGCGAACTCCTCCTGCTCGCCGGTGTCCTCGTCCTGCTCCTTGTTCGCCTCCTCCATCTCCTTCTCGGATTCGGCGTACGGGTCCTCCTCGCCCTCCTTCTTCGGCTTGTCGAGGGCGTGGTCGCGCTCGACCTCCATCTCATTGGCGAAGGTGAGGAGGTCGGGGACGGTCGGCAGGAAGACGGAGGCGGTCTCGCCGCGCCGCCGGGAGCGTACGAAGCGGCCGACGGCCTGCGCGAAGAAGAGCGGCGTGGAGATGGTGGTCGCGTACACGCCCACGGCCAGCCGGGGCACGTCCACGCCCTCAGACACCATGCGGACGGCGACCATCCAGCGGTCGTTGCTGTGACTGAACTCGTCGATCCGCTCGGACGCGCCGGTGTCGTCGGACAGGACGAGGGTCGCCTTGTCGCCCGTGATCTCACGGATCAGCTTGGCGTACGCCCGTGCCGAGTCCTGGTCGGAGGCGATGACGAGGGCGCCGGCGTCCGGGATGCCCTTCCGCACTTCCGTGAGCCGCTGATCGGCGGCGCGCAGCACGCTCGGCATCCACTCGCCGCGCGGATCGAGGGCGGTGCGCCAGGCCTGGCTGACGGCGTCCTTGGTCATGGGCTCGCCGAGGCGGGCGGCGATCTCGTCGCCCGCCTTCGTACGCCACCGCATGTTGCCGCTGTAGGAGAGGAAGATGACGGGCCGGACCACGCCATCGCCGAGCGCGCTGCCGTAGCCGTACGTGTAGTCGGCGGCGGACCGCCGGATCCCGTCGTTGCCTTCCTCGTACGCCACGAAGGGGATGGGGTTGGTGTCGGAGCGGAACGGCGTACCCGTGAGCGCGAGGCGGCGGGTCGCGGGCTCGAACGCCTCGAGGCAGGCCTCGCCCCAGGACTTCGAGTCGCCGGCGTGGTGGATCTCGTCGAGGATGACGAGCGTCTTGCGCTGCTCGACACGGTTGCGGTGCAGCATGGGTCGTACGCCCACACCGGCGTACGTGACCGCGACCCCCTGGTACTCCTTGCTGAGCGGCCCCGCGCTGTACTCCGGGTCCAGCTTGATCCCTATCCGCGCCGCCGCCTCGGCCCACTGCTTCTTCAGATGCTCGGTCGGCGCGACCACCGTCACCTGCTGCACGACATGGTGGTGCAGCAACCAGGAGGCGAGCGTCAGCGCGAAGGTCGTCTTCCCGGCGCCGGGCGTGGCGACGGCAAGAAAGTCACGCGGCTGCTCCTGGAGGTACTTCTCCATCGCCCTCTGCTGCCAGGCACGCAGCTTGCCGGCGGTGCCCCAGGGGGCACGGCCGGGGAAGGCGGGAGAGAGGTGATGTGAGGAGTGGCTGTTGGCGGCGGTGGTAGTCACGGTCTCCGTGGGGTGGTCGGGGGTTCTGCTGCGTATGACAACCGGGCCACCCTATCGGCGGCCCGGTTGTGCCAACGCGCGGACTACGCCGCCCGACCCGTGGATGGGATCCAGCTCACAGTTCCGCTCGTAGGGCGCGCCGTCTGCCCGCGATCACCCCGATATCGCCCTCGGCACCGGAGGCCACGTCGATGACCAGGTCGTACGCCGTGTCCTGATCGCACGTCGCGAGGTCCACGCCGTTGGCGGCGAGAAACGTCGCGGCGGCCAGCCAGGCAGTGCGCTTGTTGCCGTCGACGAGGGGGTGGTTGGTGGCGAGGCCGTGCAGGAGCGCGGCGGCCTGCTCGTACAGGTCCGGATAGGCGGCCGTGCCGAACATGCGGGCGCGCGGCCGGTGGACGGCCGAGGCCAGCAGCCCGGGCTCCCGGGCCTCTGGCGCCCGCCCGCCGAAGGCGACTTCGGCGATGTCGGTGACCTCGGCGACGGTGAGATGGCGGGTCACTCCCCCAGTCTCCTCAGCAACTCGGCGTGCTCCTTCGCGATCCGCTCGGCGAGGGATCGGACGAGCCTGCCCTCCGCGTGCAGATACCCGCGTACGGCCTCCTCCGCGAGCTCTTCGGGCCGGCGGCCCTGAGCGTCCGCGAGGTCGTCGAGGGCCTGCCTCAGGCTGGCGTCGAGGCGGATGGTCAGCTCTTTCATGAGGTGAGCGTAAGGCTCGCGATCACCTGGTTTCGACCGGTTTACGATCAACGCTCCCGGACCATGGCTCACTTGGTCACCGTTCCCGCACCCGCGTAGTCACCCAAGCCCCCGCCAACGCCACCCCCGCCATCGGCAGGAACACGGCGGCGAAGGCCGCCGGGGGTACGCCGGCGCCGGAGGCGGCCGTGGCGGCGTGCGTGACTGTGCCGCCGCTCAGTGCCGCGAACGCCGCCCCGCCCGCCGACAGCAGAAGCACGTTCGACAGACCGTCGGATATCTGGAGCGCGGCGGAGTTGGCACCCGCCTCCTCGGGTGCGGAGAGGTGGAGCAGCAGAACGCTGGTGGAGGAGATCACCAGCCCCATCCCGAAGCAGCCGAACGCCCAGGTCACGGCCAGCGTCCACACCGGCACCGCATCGATCAGCACACTCGGCGCGGCGGCGATCGCCGCCGCCACCAGCACCATCCCCAGGCCCATCAGCCGCTCCCGGTACGGCTCCACCCGTGCCCTCGACTGCACGAAGGACCCCAGCGCCCAAGTCCCCCCGCCCGCCGCGAGCGAGAACCCGGCGAGCGTCGGCGACAGCCCCCGCTGCGTGACCAGCATCAGCGGTACGAAGGACTCCGCCGCGATGAACGACCCGGCCGCGACCCCGCGCAACAGCACCACGGACGGCAACCCGCGCGCCGCCCGGTACGTCCCGCGCGGCAGCAGCCCCAGCACCGCCGGCACCAGCAGAGCCGTCCCCACCACGGCGGGGGCGGCCGACAGCCACCGCAGATCTTGGGCGGCGTACTGCAGCAGCCCCGCGCCCAGCGAGATCCCCAGCGCCAGCCGGATCCGGCGCCGGTCGAAGGGCGCGGCGACGGCACCCTTCGTCGGGCCGGACGCCCGCCGCCGTATCTGCGGCAGGGCGAGCGCCAGCGGGAACACCACCAGGACCGGTATCCCGATGAACACCCAGCGCCAGCCGAGCTGTTCGGTCACCGAACCGGCGGCGAGCGGCCCGACTATGGACGGGATCACCCAGCTCGCCGCGAACGCCGCCATGATCGACGGCCGCAGTCTCTCCGGATACGCCCGCCCCACGACCACGTACAACGCCACGATCACCAGCCCACCGCCCAGCCCCTGCACCGCCCGGCCGAGGATGAACAGCCACATCACCCCCGCCGTCCCGGACAGCGCAAGGCCCGCCGCGAACGCCCCGATCCCCGCGGTCAGCGACGCCAGCGGCCCGCCCTGGTCCGACCACTGTCCGGCCAGCACCATCCCGAACAGACTCGTCGTGAAGTACGCCGAGAATGCGAACGCGTACAACGAGACCCCGTCGAGCTCCCGCGCCGCCACCGGCATCGCGGTCCCCACCGCCGTCGCCTCGAAGGCGATCAGCAGCACGACGGAAACGATCCCGATGCTGAGCGCCCGGTAGGGGCGGCTGAGCACGCTGTCCTCGGAGCCGGGTTCGGCCAGTGCGGGCGCGGTGTCTGCGACGTCGGCGTCGCTCGGTTCCCGGGTGGTCATAGTCGTCAGCGTAAGGGGCACAATGCGCGTTGGCCCCTGTCGCGAGACGGTGGCCGCCTGGGACCTTGGTCGTACGCCCTCTCTCCTTTTATGAACGCGGTATGGCAGTCCCATTGCAGCCCCAGTCCATCCCTTGAGCGTCCCGTCCCCCGCGGCCTACGGTCGACGACATCGAGTTCGGAACGAGCGATTCGGAAGAAGCGCATTGTTCCCAACCCGGCCGTGTGCCCGAGTGGTTGAGGGGCTCGCCTGCAAAGCGAGTTACACCGGTTCGAATCCGGTCACGGCCTCGAGTGTGGTTACGGCCTCGGGCAACTTGCGCGGTGCAGCAACCAGAGCGTGAACGCGAGCGTGGATATGTCGGCGTTGAGCGGTCGCAGTCCGGCGTCCGGGGTGGACCACTCGTGGAGCTCCCCGGTGGTGCCGTCGACGAGGAGGTCGGTGTCCTCGACGACGAGACGGCCCGGGCGACCGAGACAACCAAGGCGACCGAGACGGATCAACCGGTCGGCCCCGTCCGGGAGTTGGCTCTCGGGGACCTGGACCTCCTCCGCCCGCTCGGCCGCGTAGCGCTCGGCGAGTGTCTGCAGCGGCACGTCCATCTCCAGCTGGAACATGTCACCGTCCTCCGGAAGACCCGTCTCCCGGAGGAAATGGCGGGTCGGCTCATGCGTGAGCGTGGCCGGGAAGTCGACGTCCTCGAAGCGCATGATCGCGCCCGCGCCGAACTCCTCGTCGAGCAGCCGGGCGGGCAGGTCGAGCAGGAGACCCGCGCACGGGTCGGCGATCCGGGTGAGGGCATGGACCAGCGCGGCCATGCGCCAGTACGCCGACATCTCGCCCCGCACAGTCGCCTCGGTCGGCACCTCCAGCCGAGGCCCCGTGCCACCGCACTCGTCGGTCAGCGTGATCGCCCCCGTACCGGCGTCAATCGTCCTCATGGCTCCCCCGTGCATGTGATCGCATAGTGCATCCCCAGCAGGGCACAGCCGCTGTCCCAGCGGCCGCTCCCCACTGATCGAAAACCATACGCCGCACCACTGACAACGCCTCAAAACCCAAGCGCCACAAGGCTTCCTGCGTCCAGTCGCGACACCAGCCGCAGACCGTCAACAGCCGCCGACCGTCACTGCCCCGTCGTCACCACGGCCGCCTGCGGCCGGATCGGCAGCCGGTTCACCGGGCGGCCGGTTGCCGCGCGTACCGCGGAGGCGATCGCCGCCGGGGTGGTCACCACCGGTACCGCGCTGGCCGACTTCGCTCCGAAGGGGGCGACCACGTCGCGTTCCTCGAGGAGTTTGACGATGCGGATGTCGGGGGTGTCGAGGGCGGTGGGCAGGGCGTAGCCGGTGAGGTCGGGGTGGCGGACCAGACCGCGTGCGGTGCGGAGGTTCTCGGTGAGGGCGGCACCCACGCCCTGGGTGACGCCGGCTTCGATACGGGCCGTGAGTTGTGCGGGGTTCAGGATCCGCCCGACGTCCTGGGCGAGCGCCAGTTCGACGACACGTACGGAGCCCAGCTCGATGTCGACGTCGACGACCGCGCGGATCGCGCAGAAGGCCATGCCTACGAAGGCGTCCCCCTGGCCGGCTTCGTCCAGTGGCTCGGTGGGGTGCGGGCGGCACTGGGCGGTGGCCCACAGCTCCTTGCCGTCCAAGGCCTCCGTGACGGTGGTCGACAGCACGCCGTCGTACGAGGTGATCTTGCCGTCAGTGATCTGGAGCAGCTCCGTGGACATCCCGAACTTGTGCGCAAGGGGCTGCAGCAGCTGCGTACGGACCATCTTGGCGGCCCGTTCGACCGCGCCGCCGGAGACCCAGGTGTGACGGCCGCGGCAGCCCGGTCCCGCAGGGGGCTGATCGGTGTCCACGGAGGCGACGTGCACCTCTTCGATGCCGAGCGTCTCCTGGACGATCTGCCGAGCCAGCATGGCGAAGCCCTGGCCGGTCTCCACGGCCGCGCAGAGCACCGTGGCGACGCCGTCGTGGACCTTCACGGTGGCCGTCGAGACCTCGTCCGCGCCCTCGGCGCCGAGCATGTGGACCATGCCGAGGCCGTAGCCCACACCGCGCCGCACCGCGCCCGGTTCGCCCGCGCCCTCGGGGCCGCCCGGCAGCAGCCACTCCTCCTCGGGGGTGTCTTTGGGGAGGGCGGGGAGCGGGAAGTCCCGTACGGCCTGGAGGAGTTCGGCCACGGGGGCCGGGCAGGTCACCGACTGGCCGGTGGGAAGTACGTCCCCTGTAGTCATCACATTGCGCAGGCGCAGCTCCGCCGGGTCGATGCCCAGCTTCTTGGCCAGCTTGTCCATCTGCGCCTCGTAGGCGGCACAGACCTGCATGGCGCCCTCGCCGCGCACATGGCCGGAGGGCGGGTTGTTGGTGCGTACGGCCCAGCCCTCGATGAAGGCGTTCGGGACGACGTACGGGCCGCAGGCGAAGGAGACCGCGGCGGCCAGCGCCTCCGACGACGTGTCCGCGTACGGGCCCGCGTCGAGCAGGATCTGCGCCTCGACCTTCACCAGGTTGCCGTCGGCGTCCGCGTGGTGGCGGTAGCGCAGGAGGGTGGGGTGGCGGTGGACGTGTCCGAGGAAGGATTCTTCGCGCGTCGCCGCGAGTTTGACCGGACATCCGGTCTTCAGGGCGAGCAGCCCCAGGGGGAGTTGGAAGCCCTGGTCCTCACGGTCGGCGGTGGCGCCGGGCACGCCGGTGACGACGACCTTCACGCGCTCCGGTTCCAGGCCGTAGCAGGCGGCGGCGGTGTCGCGGTCGGCGTGCGGGTCGGTGGACGCCAGGTAGAGCTCGACGCCGCCGTCGGGGCGGGGCACGGCGAGGCCAGCCTCCGCGCCGATCGGGGCCGGGTCCTGGCGGCCGATGCGGTACAGGCCCTCGACGACGATCTCGCCGGCGGCCTCGGAGTCGCCGTGCCGCAGCGGGATATGGCGGATCAGGTTGCCGTCGGGGTGCAGGGGTTCGGCTTCGAAGGCCTGCTCGGGGTCGGTCACCGGGTCGAGTACTTCGTACTCGACGATGACGGCGGCGGCGGCCATCCGCGCGGTGTCCGGGTGGTCGGCGGCGACGGCCGCGATGGGCTCCCCGTGGTGGCGTACGACCTCCGAGGCGAACACCGGGCGGTCGGCCGTGCCGCGGCCGTACATCGCGCTGCCTGGTACGTCCTCGTGCGTGACGACGGCCCGGACGCCGACCATCTGGAGCGCGTGAGTGGTGTCGATGGAGACGATGCGCGCGTGCGGGTGCGGTGAGCGCAGCACGGCGGCCCACAGCAGGCCCTCGGCCCACAGATCCGCCGCGTACGGGAACGTGCCCTCCGTCTTGGCGCGGGCCTCGGCGGACGGCAGGGACGCACCCAGGCCGTACTGCGGCGAGGAGTCCGGAGCGGAAGCGGCCTCCACGGTGGTCGTGGTGGCGGTTTCGTTGCTCACGCCTGGCCTCCGTCCTGACCGTAGGACCGCTCACGCGGATCGTAGGGCTGCTCACGCGGCACTGAGGCCTCGTACGCGGATGGGTTGACGCTACCCCCGCCGGGGCCCGCCTGGTGCGGGATACGGGTCTCCTCGGCGTCCTGGGCGGCTTCGGCGGACGCGTGCGCCTCGCGTTCGGCGACAACATCGCGCACGGCGTCGAGGACGCCGCGGTAGCCGGAGCAGCGGCACAGGTTGCCGGACAGCGCCTTGCGGGTCTCCAGTTCGCTGGGCGCCGGGTTGCCCTCGAGGAGGTCGTGCACGGTCATCGCCATGCCCGGGATGCAGAAACCGCACTGCACGGCGCCGCACTTGGCGAGGGCCCGCTGTACGTCCGAGGACTGCCCGTCGGCGGCGAGACCCTCGACCGTACGCACCTCGCTGCCCGCGGTGGTCACGGCCGGTACCAGGCAGGACGCCACGAGCCGTCCGTCGACCTGCACGTTGCAGGCTCCGCACTCGCCCTGCGAGCAGCCGTCCTTGGCGCCGGCGAGTCCGAGCCGTTCGCGCAGCACGTAGAGGAGCGATTCGCCGATCCAGGCGGCCGTCACGGGCCGGTCGACGCCGTTCACCCGCAGGACGTACGAGGCCAGGGGGTGCATCTCGTCGTGTGGAAGCGCACTCGGGGAGTCGTCGGCCTCGTCCTCCTCGGCGCCGTCTTCAGGGGTGTCGGCGGACGCCGCGGGCTCATCGGGCTCCTCGCGCACCTCCTGGGACACCGCTTCGGACTCGGCGCCCGGTTCGTCAGCGGGCTCCGGAGTGCCGTACTCGGGCGACTGTTCCACCGGCTCTTCGCGCTCTGCGAAGACGCTCTCCGTAGAGGCTCTCTCCGCCGAACCGCTCTCTACGGAGACGGCGATTTCGTCGGCGTGCTCTCCGGAGACGTCGATGATCTCGGCGGCCTCGTCGGCCCGGGCAGCCGCGGAACTCTCGGCGTGGCGGGCGGCCTCGTCCGAAGGGGCGAGGTGCTCGGCGGCCTGCTGGTCGGGTGCGTGCTGCTCAGGCTGCGCCCAGGACTCCTGCGCCCAAGGTGCCGCAGCCCCGCCCGGCAACGTTGCCGGAGGGTTCCCGCCCCACTGCTCGACCAGGGCCGAGGTGGTGAACTCGCCGGACTCGTCGGGCAGATCACCGTCGGCGACGGGGATGGACCATTGTCCGGTCACGTCGTGTCCGGGAGCGCCCGAGCCCTCCTGGACGGGCGCTGCGGGCTCGTCGAAGGTCCACTGGCCGGTGGCCCCCGGGTGGTACGAGAAACCGTCGTGAGCGGGCTGCCGAGGCTGCTCCTCGGGCTGTGCGTTCGGGTCCGGCCACCGCACCCCCTGCGGCTGCCCGGCCTCGGCCTCGATGTGCGGCGGTACGTAGCCGTGGCCGGGTGCGGCGAGCGGGGAGTCGGACCGGAGCGCGTCGATGCCCCCTTCGGGGAGCTGGACGAAGGCGGTGGCGCCGTCGTCGTAGTCGCCCTGGGGCAGCGGATCCCAGCGGCTGCCCGTCTGGGGGGCGCCCTCTTCGTGCTGGTCGTCGGTCACGAAAGTGCCCTCCCCAGTGCTCGTCGGGCCAGCGCGGCGACGGTGCGGCGCAGGTGCAGTACAGCGGGCGGCAGCGGCTCCACGGAGCCGTCCTCCGCGGGGACCGGGTCGGGGATGCAGGCCGCCGCGACGTACTCGCCAAAGGCGTCCCGCGCCTCCGGCACGATCGCGCGGTTGTTGTCCCAGTCGATCAGCGAGGCGACCCACTGCTCGGCCTCCAGGGGCCGCAGCGGCATCGGCGCTATGGCGCCGACGGCGCACCGCACTCCGCGCCGGGCGGGGTCGAGGACGAGCGCCACGGACGCCAGGGCGCGTCCGGGGCCGGTCCGTCCGGTCGCCTTCAGGAAGACCTGCGGGGCATGCAGCAACGGCACGCGCACGTACCCGATGAGTTCGCCGGCGCGCAGCATCTCCACGCCGGCCAGCAGATGCGAGACGGGGATCTCACGGCGGGCGCCACCTTGGCCCGCGATGATCAACGTCGCCTCCAAGGCAGCCAGTACCGGAAGCGCGTCCCCCGTAGGGGCTGCCGAGGCTATGTTGCCGCCCAGGGTGCCCGCGTTACGGATCTGCGGGGGGCCGGCGGCTCTCGCGGCGGCCGCGAGGGCGGGGATGAGGGCCGCGAAGTCGGGGCGGCCCATACGGGCGTGCGTGAGGCCCGCGCCGAGCAGCGCGTGGCCGTCCTGGTACTGCCAGCCGCGGATCTCGCTGATCCGGCCGAGGCCGACGAGCGCGGCGGGCCGCAGCTGCCCGGAGTTGACGGAGGTCATGAGGTCGGTGCCGCCGGCCACGGGAACGGCCGCCGGCATGGCGGCGAGCGCCGCCACGGCCTCGTCAAGAGAGACGGGCAGCGTCACGGTCTGCGCCGCCTGCGGTGCGTGCGTGGTCAAACCGGCTTCCCCTTCCCGCTGCCCCACCTGGTCCCACCTGTGCTGCCGTACGGTACGTGCTGACAGGGCGGACGTGGCAACTCTGGCACATCTTCCTCACAGCACGATGCGGGGGTCCGCTAGGAGGCATTCGTCACGCCATCAGCGGGATAGCCCGATTTCGCACGACATCACCGGTCGGAGCGAATTGACACTCTTCATGGACCTTGGGTGTCTTTCGCCTTGGGTGCCACCGTTCCAGGGCGGCCGGTTCGCGGCACCCCCTTGGGAGTCGCCTCACACGTTTGGAGGCGCCCCCTCGATCGGGCGTCCGAGCACCCCCGGTCGCCGCTGCCAGGGCAGCGGGCCCGTGGGCGGGCGATAGGCCACTCCCAGGGCGTCAAGTCGCCCGTAGTGGGCGGTCATCCGCTGCTCGAAGCCCGCGAAGTCGCGTTCCGCGGGAGCCGGCAGCGCACTCCACGCGACCTCGGCGAAGGCCGCGAGCCGTGGGAACGCCTGATAGTCCACGCGCGCGTGGTCCTCCATCACCTCGGTCCACAGGTTGGCCTGCGTACCGAGGACATGCCGTGCCTGATCGGGGGTCAACTGCTGCGGTACGGGCTCGAAGCGGTAGACGTCCTCCAGGGTGCGCACGTAGCCGATGGGCACCGGTTCGTCGGCGCCGCCGTCCTGGCGGTGATCCAAGTACACCTGCTCCTGCGGGCACATGACGACATCGTGGCCCGCCTGGGCGGCCGTGATGCCGCCTTGGTAGCCGCGCCACGACGACACAGCGGCCCCAGGAGCCAAGCCGCCCTCCAGGATCTCGTCCCAGCCGATCAGCCGACGCCCGCGCGCGGTCAGCCAGTTGTCGAAGTGCCGGATGAACCACGACTGCAGCTCGTCCTCGTCCGCGAGCCCGAGATCCTTGATGCGCGCCTGCGCGGTGGGCGACTGCTTCCACTGCTCCTTGGCGCACTCGTCGCCGCCGACGTGGATGAACTCCGAGGGGAACAGCTCCAGGACCTCCTCGAAGACCTGCTCGTAGAAGCGCAGGGTGTTGTCAGTGGGGGCGAGTACGTTTAGGGAGATGCCCCAGTTGTCCCAGACGGAGAGGGAGGTCGTGTCGATGACATCGGTGTTGCCGAGTTCCGGATATGCGGCGATGGCGGCCTGCGAGTGGCCGGGGATGTCGATTTCGGGGACGACGGAGATATGCCGCTCGGCGGCGTACGCGACGATCTCGCGGATGTCGTCCTGGGTGTAGTAGCCGCCGTGCGGCTTCTCCTCCCAGAGGGGCGAGGCGCGATGGCCGAATTTCGTGCGCTTCCGCCAGGATCCGATCTCCGTGAGCTTCGGGTGACGCTTGATCTCGATGCGCCAGCCCTGGTCGTCGGTGAGGTGGAAGTGGAAGACGTTCAGCTTGTGCGCGGCCATCAGGTCGAGATAGCGCAGCACACCGTCCTTGGGCATGAAGTGGCGTGAGACGTCGAGCATGAGGCCGCGCCAGCGGAAGCGGGGGGCGTCCTCGATCGTGACGTGCGGCACGGCCCAGGTGCGGTCGCGACCGATCGGGGCCCTGCGGTACGCATCGGGGCCGAGGAACTGCCGCAGTGTCTGGGCGCCCCAGAAGACGCCGGCCGCGCTGCCGCCCTCGACAACTACACCGGTTTCGTCGCTGACGAGGCGGTACTCCTCAGGGCCGAGCTCGGGGTCGAGCTGGAGCCCGATGCCATCACCGTAGGTGTCGTCGAGCTCCCGCCCCTCGGGCAGCGGCAGGCCGGTGGCCTCCCGGAGGACGGTACGCAGCCAGTGACCGACGCCCTCCGTCGCGGTGCCGGCGTAGAGCTGGGAGTGCGCCGTCAGCCGCACCTCGCCCGAACCGGCGACGATGCTGCGGGGCGCGGGAATCAGTTCACTCACGTCAGTCCTTTACCGCTCCGCCCAGTCCGGAGACCAGCCGTCGCTGTACGAGTACGAAGAAGACCAGCACCGGAATCGTCATCACCGTGGACGCCGCCATCACACCGCCCCAGTCCGGCCTGTCCGGGTTGTAGAAGACAAGGAGGGCCATCGGCAGAGTCGACTGCGAAGTGTCGCTGATGATGAAGGACCTGGCGAACAGGAAGTCGTTCCAGGTGGAGATGAAGGAGAACACGCTGGTGGCGACGAGCCCCGGAAAGACCAGCGGGAAAAGGATCTGCCACAGGAAACGCGCCCGGCTCGCCCCGTCGATGTACGCGGCCTCCTCCAGCGCCTCCGGGACGGCCTTCACAAAACCCCGCAGCATCCAGATCGCGAACGGCAGGGAGAACGCGATGTGCGGCAGGATCAGCGAACCCAGCGTGTTCAGCTGACCGAAGTCCCGCATCAGGAAGAAGAGAGGGATCGTCAGCGCCTCGATCGGCACCATCTGCGCGATGAGGAACATGATCAGCAAGGTCGTACGGAAACGGAAGCGGAACCGTGTCACCGCCGTCGCCGCGAGAAACGCGATCAGTGCGGAGACGACGACCACGGTGACCGCGACGAGAAGGCTGTTGACGAAGTAGCGGCCGAATTCCTGCTGCCCGAAGACGCGTCGGAAGGAGTCCAGGGACGGCGTGAGCGTCCACGGGTGGGGCTCGCTCGACTCGATCTCGCCGGCCGGTTTGAAGGCGCTCAGCACCATCCAGTAGAGGGGGAACGCGACCACGGCGGCGATCAGCAGAGCCGATGCCTCCGCGGCCAGCCGCCAGGGCCGCCGCACCCGGAAACGTACGGGGAAACTCAACGACTTCACCGAACTCAACGCACTCACAGCTCCTCCCCCTGCCTGCGCAACAGCCGCAGATAGACCAGCGTGACCGCCAGCAGAATCAGCAGCATCACCACTCCGATCGCCGAGCCGAGGCTGTACTGCGAGGAGGCGAACGCCTTCTGGTACGCGTACACGTTCAGCACGAGGTTCTGACCGGCGATGCCTCCGCCGTTCGTCATGACGTAGATCTGGGTGAAGACCTTGAAGTCCCAGATGACCGACTGAATGGTGACGACCACGAGGATCGGCCGGAGCATCGGCGCGAGCACCGAGCGCCAGATGCGCCACTGCGAGGCGCCGTCCAGGGACGCCGCCTCCAGCACCTCGCCGGGGACGGCGCGGATGCCCGCGTACACCGTGACCATCACGAACGGGAAGGAACACCAGACGACTTCGAGGAGTACGAGGGTGAAGGCGCTGTAACGGCCGTACGTCCACGAGTGGTCACCGAGCCCCAGCATCCGGTTGACCGGCCCGAAGTCGGGGTCGAACAGCAACAGCCAGACCGTGGAGCCGGTGATCGCGGGCGTGGCCCAGGCGCCCAGCGCGGCCAGCATCAGGGCGAGCCGCGGCAGCGCCCGTACGCGCGTCAGCAGCACGGCGAGCGCGCAGCCGACCGCGAGCGTCGACACGACACAGGCCGCCGCGAACACCACGGTGGCGAGCAGCACCTGCCAGAACTGATCGTCCCCGAAGAGCGTCGCGTAGTTCCCGAAGCCCTGGAAGGTCGTCGGTTCGCCACCGCTGACCTGGGCCTGCGTGTACTCCAGGAAGGAGATCAGCCCAAGCTGGTAGACGGGATAGACGAGCAGCCCACCGATGACGACAAGGGCGGGGGCGAGATAGAGCCAGGGCGCCCAACCCCCGCCCCCAGGCCGCGACTTCCGGCCCGCAACTCCGGCCCCGCGTACCCGATTGCCCCCACGCGCCGGGCCGGGCGAGGCCGTCGCCCCGCCCGGCGAACCGGCGGCAGGACCACCGCCGGCCGGAGACTTACGGGTCACCACCGCGCCACCGCGCCGCTGCGGGGGCGCACCCTCGGTCATCCGGTTCACCCCGCGGAGCTGAACGCGGCGTTCATCTTCGTCGCCGCGTCCTTCGAAGCCGCGGCCACATCCTTCTTGCCGCTGACGATCTCCTGGAACATCGTCGGCAGGACGAGCGAGGCGTCGATCTCGGCCCAGGCCGGCGAGGCGGGCACGAACTTGGTGCCCGCGCCGAGCGTCTGCACGAAGGGCGCGACGAACGGCTCCTGCTTCGCGACGTCCGCGCGCACATCCGAGTACGTCGGCAGGAAGCCCATCGCGTCGAAGAGCTCGCCCTGCGTCTTCTTCGACGCGAGCTGCTTCATCAGGTCGACAGCGAGCGTACGGTGCGAAGTGCTCTTCAGTACGCCGATGTTGTTGCCGCCCGCGAAGGCCGGCGCGATCTCGCCCGCCTTCAGCCCCGGCAGCGGTACGACGGCGTACTTGCCCTTGACGCTCCCGGCCTCGACCGCCTGGTGGTTGAAGTCACCGCCGATCGCCATGCCCGCCTTGCCGGAGGCGAAGGCCGTGATCGTGTCGTTGCCGCCCATGCTCGCGCACTTGGCGGCCGGGCAGTTGTCGTCGCCGAACAGCGAGGTGTACGCCGTGATGCCCTTTTGGGCCGCAGCGCTGTCGATCGCCGCCGCGTACGAACCGCCCTTGCCCTCGGCGATCTCGCCGCCGTTGGACCAGACGAACGGCATCGCACCGTACGTGAACGCACCGCCGACCGCGAGCCCGTACAGCTCGGGCTTCGCCTGCCGGATCTCCTTGGCGGTGGAGATCAACTCACTCTGCGTCTTGGGAACTTCAAGGTCCAGCTCCTTGAAGACATCGGTGCGGTAGTACAGCGCGCGGACGCCCACGAAGAACGGGGCACCGTAGATCTTCCCGTCGACCGTCACGGACTGCTTGGCCGTCGGGTCGGTGTCCTTGGCCTCGTTCCAGTCCGTGAACTCCTGGGTCACGTCGGCGAGTCCGCCATCCTTGACGTACCCGGCGGTGTCGGTGTTGCCGTACTCCATGAGATCCGGCGCGCTCTTGGGGTCGTTGAAGGCGGCCTTGATCTTCTGGGCGCGGGTCTCGACGGGTATGTACTCGACCTCGACCTTCGTGCCCTCGTGGGCCTTCTCGAAGGCGTCCACGGTGGCGTCGACGACCTTCTCCTTGGGCCCATTGCTGACCTCCTGGAAGAGCCACACGCGCAGCGTCCCGCTCTTCTCGTCCGTACCGCCGGAGTTGTCGGAGGACTCAGGGGCACAGGCGGTCGCGGTGAGGGCGGCGACCACAAGTGCGGCTACCGGGGCGGCTGTTCGGGCAGAGAAGCGGGCAGAGAATCTGGCGGGGAACTTCATCGGGCATCCTCCGAAGGGGCGAGTGTTGCAACATGCGCAATGCTTGTTTCACTCTGCACAACACGACGGAGGCTAGAAGTTCATGAGCATGCAAACAAGGCCTACCCAAAGGTCTCTACCAGTCTGTGACCGCTAAAAGCACCCTGTGCAACGGCCCTGGACACACGACAAGGCCGCGGCACCCCGCACTGGGGTGCCGCGGCCTCGCTGGGCATGCCGGACTACACGACGTACCGCGCCTGTCTAAGGGAGAGCGGGCGTTACTTGTCGCCGCCCTTGCCCTGGTCTCCGCCGGAGCCCATGGACTCGTAGATCTCCTTGCACATGGGACACACGGGATACTTCTTCGGGTCACGGCCCGGGACCCACACCTTGCCGCAGAGCGCGACAACAGGCGTGCCGTCCAGCGCGCTCGCCATGATCTTGTCCTTCTGGACGTAATGGGCGAAGCGCTCGTGGTCACCGTCACCGTGCGAGGTCTGCGGCGCCGGCTCGACCAGGGTCCCCGTACCAGTCCCGCGCTGAGGCTGGGTCTCAGGCTCAAGAGTGCTCATGACTGCAAGGGTACTGAAAGCTCACACGCATCAGTTGAGCGAAGGGTCATCCGGGTACGTGGCCACCATCGCCAGCTCGTTGCGCTGCCGGCGGAGCACCTCGCGCCACAGGCGTTCCGGGGACGGGGAGGAGACATCGCCGGGCTCGGACTCGACGACGTACCAGGCGCCCTCGACCAGTTCGTCCTCCAGCTGACCCGGGCCCCAGCCGGCGTACCCGGCGAAGATCCGCAGGCTGCCGACGGCCGAGGCGAGCAGTTCCGGCGGGGCCTCCAGGTCCACGAGCCCGATCGCGCCGTGCACCCGGCGCCAGCCGAGCGGCGCGCGCTCCCCCAAGGAGCCGCCGGGGATGACTGCGACACCGAGCGCCGAGTCGAGCGAGACGGGGCCGCCCTGGAAGACGACGCCCGGCTCTCCGGCGAGGTCGGCCCAGCCCGAAAGGATGTCGCCGACGTCCACCGGTGTGGGGCGGTTGAGGACGACGCCCAGGGAGCCCTCCTCGTCGTGGTCGAGGAGCAGCACCACAGCGCGGTCGAAGTTCGGGTCCGCCAGGGCGGGAGTGGCCACGAGCAGCCGCCCTGTGAGCGAGGACACCTCGGTCATGCCAGACATGATCCCGCATCTTCCTCTTGGGTGGGGAGGCATTGCCAGTACGCGAGTGAATGCAGCTCAGGGCGTACAGATGCAGGTGGAGCGCACGCCCCCGCCAGTGACCCCGCGTACCCACCGAAGAACCGTTCGTGTTGTGGCAAAGCTATGACGGGCTGAGCCGTACTTGGGCTACCGGTACCGGGGTAGGCGGCCATTACGCTTGCTTCTCCGGTTCTGCGCCGACCCAGCGCTACCTGCCCCTGTCCAACTTCATCGGAACGCGAGATACATGACCGTCAACGGTTCAGACGATGTCCTGCTTGTCCACGGCGGAACCCCGCTGGAGGGTGAGATCCGTGTCCGTGGTGCGAAGAACCTCGTACCGAAGGCCATGGTCGCCGCCCTGCTCGGCAGCGCTCCGAGCCGGCTGCGCAATGTGCCCGACATCCGCGACGTACGTGTCGTACGCGGGCTGCTGCAGCTGCACGGAGTGACGGTCCGGCCGGGAGAGGAACCGGGCGAGCTGGTCCTGGACCCCTCGCACGTGGAGAGCGCGAACGTCGCGGACATCGACGCGCACGCGGGTTCGTCGCGCATCCCGATCCTGTTCTGCGGACCACTGCTGCACCGGCTCGGCCACGCGTTCATCCCGGGTCTGGGCGGCTGTGACATCGGCGGTCGGCCGATCGACTTCCACTTCGAGGTGCTGCGGCAGTTCGGCGCGAAGATCGAGAAGCGGGCGGACGGCCAGTACCTGGAGGCTCCGCAGCGGCTGCGCGGCACGAAGATCCGGCTGCCGTACCCGTCCGTGGGCGCGACCGAGCAGGTGCTGCTGACGGCGGTCCTGGCGGAGGGTGTGACGGAGCTCTCGAACGCGGCCGTGGAGCCGGAGATCGAGGACCTGATCTGCGTACTGCAGAAAATGGGCGCGATCATCGCGATGGACACCGACCGCACCATCCGCGTCACGGGCGTGGACAAGCTCGGCGGCTACACCCACGCGGCCCTCCCGGACCGCCTGGAGGCCGCCTCGTGGGCTTCCGCGGCGCTGGCGACCGAAGGCAACATCTACGTCCGCGGCGCCCAGCAGCGCTCGATGATGTCGTTCCTGAACACCTACCGGAAGGTGGGTGGCGCCTTCGAGATCGACGACGAGGGCATCCGCTTCTGGCACCCCGGCGGCCAGCTGAAGTCCATCGCGCTGGAGACGGACGTGGCCCCCGGCTTCCAGACCGACTGGCAGCAGCCGCTCGTCGTCGCTCTGACGCAGGCGACAGGCCTGTCGATCATCCACGAGACGGTGTACGAGTCCCGCCTCGGCTTCACCTCCGCCCTGAACCAGATGGGCGCGCACATCCAGCTCTACCGCGAGTGCCTCGGCGGCTCCCACTGCCGCTTCGGCCAGCGCAACTTCCTGCACTCCGCGGTCGTCTCGGGCCCGACCAAACTCCAGGGCGCCGACCTGGTCATCCCCGACCTCCGCGGTGGCTTCTCCTACCTGATCGCGGCGCTCGCGGCCCAGGGCACCTCACGGGTGCACGGCATCGACCTGATCAACCGCGGCTACGAGAACTTCATGGAGAAGCTCGGGGATCTGGGCGCGAAGGTGGAACTGCCGGGCAAGGCGCTCGGCTAGCCAAAACAGCCCGGCCGGCGCCAGGCCATTGGTAAGCGCAACAGCGATGGGGCGGCACCCGAAGTCCGGGTGCCGCCCCATCGCATTGCCTACCTGCCGTACACCGTCCGGGGAGGTGTAGACGGCAAGGTCACTTGCCCTTGGCGGCTTCCTTGAGCTTGCTGCCAGCGGAGACCTTCACGCTGTAGCCGGCGGGGATGTCGATCGGGTCGCCGGTCTGCGGGTTGCGCGCGGTACGAGCGGCACGGTGAGTGCGCTCGAAGGTCAGGAAGCCGGGGATGGTGACCTTCTCGTCGCCCTTCGCGACGACTTCGCCGACGGTCTCGGCGAACGCGGCCAGAACGGCGTCGGCGTCCTTGCGGGTCACCTCGGCGCGGTCGGCCAGCGCGGCCACCAGCTCACTGCGGTTCATGTTGTTACTCCCGTGTTCTTCTTGCCGTTGAGGCGTGCCACGCGGCGGAGCCGCATGATGAGCACCAGCGGAGCCGATGCTGCCAGGGTCCTCGGTCGGTCCCCGGACCCGGGTCCAAAGCCAGACCCTCGCGCCCAGAGACGCATCCTGCCCCCACCTGCGGCGGGAAAGCCAATCCGGCACCCCTGGGAGTCACACGAAAAGCGCCACAGCCTGGAAAAGGTGACGCTCCGTCCGCTCCCGGCAGCGGATCGCAGGGCCTACAAGGCCTGAGCCTGGCCGCCACCCTAGGGGCGGCCAGGGACACCATGTCCCACGACGCGCCGTATCCGGGCGGCCGTGGCGACCATCACAGGCTACGACGCAACCGGTCCGGACGGCGGCTCAGGGCGTCGTATTGCCCGTGGCCGCCACGCCCGCCGCCTTCGCCGCGTTGCGCACCGCGCCCGCGACCGCGCCCGCGACCTTGTCGTTGAAGACGCTCGGGATGATGTAGTTCGGGTTCAGCTCGTCCTCGGTCACCACGTCCGCGAGGGCGGTCGCGGCGGCCAGCATCATCTCCGTGTTGACCGTGCGGGACTGGGCGTCCAGGAGGCCGCGGAAGACGCCCGGGAAGACCAGCACGTTGTTGATCTGGTTCGGGAAGTCGGAGCGGCCCGTGGCCACGACCGCCGCCGTCTGGCGGGCGATCGCCGGGTCGACCTCGGGGTCGGGGTTCGCGAGCGCGAAGACGATCGCACCCTCGGCCATCGCCGCCACGTCGTCGCCGTCGATCACGTTGGGCGCCGAGACGCCGATGAACACGTCGGAGCCGCGTACGGCGTCCTTCAGCGTGCCCGTGACGCCCTCGGGGTTGGTGTTGTCGGCGATCCATCGCAGCGGCGAATCCGCGGCAGCCGACACCAGGTCCTCGCGACCGGCGTGCACAACACCGTGGATGTCGGCGACGACGGCGTGCTTGACGCCCGCCGCGATCAGCAGCTTGAGGATGGCCGTACCGGCCGCGCCCGCACCGGACATGACGACGCGGATGTCACCGATCGCCTTGCCCGCGACGCGCAGCGCGTTCGTCAGGGCGGCGAGTACGACGATGGCGGTGCCGTGCTGGTCGTCGTGGAAGACGGGGATGTCGAGGGCCTCGCGCAGGCGTGCCTCGATCTCGAAGCAGCGCGGGGCCGAGATGTCTTCCAGGTTGATGCCCGCGAAGCCCGGCGCGATGGCCTTGACGATCTCGACGATCGCGTCCGTGTCCTGGGTGTCCAGGCACAGCGGCCAGGCGTCGATGCCGGCGAAACGTTTGAAGAGGGCCGCCTTGCCCTCCATGACGGGCAGGGCCGCCTTGGGCCCGATGTTCCCGAGGCCGAGCACCGCCGAACCGTCCGTCACGACCGCGACCGAGTTGCGCTTGATGGTCAGACGGCGGGCGTCCTCGGGGTTCTCGGCGATCGCCATGCAGACGCGGGCCACACCCGGCGTGTAGATCATCGAGAGGTCGTCACGGTTGCGGATCGGGTGCTTGGACTGCATCTCGATCTTGCCGCCGAGGTGCATCAGGAACGTACGGTCGGAGACCTTGCCGAGCGTGACGCCTTCGATGCCGCGCAGCTGCTCGACGATCTCGTCCGCGTGCGCCGTCGACGTCGCCGCGATGGTGACGTCGATCTGGAGCTTCTCGTGGCCGGACGCCGTGACGTCGAGGCCGGTCACCGAGCCTCCGTGGGACTCGACGGCTCCGGTGAGCTGGGAGACCGCGGTTCCGCTCGCGGGCACCTCCAGCCGGACCGTCATCGAGTAGGAGACGCTGGGCGCCGTTGCCATGGCCGACTTCCTCTGCTTTCACCGTGTGTCGCTGTGGGTCGCTCTTGTGCCGTCCGATCGTCGCACCTACCGCGGAGTACGCGGTAGCCGCCTCTGATTGCGAACGTTTTGTTCGCGCGGGTTTCGCGCAGGTGGCACGGGGTGCCAGGGAGAATCCGGCGTACTTGGGACAGAGAAAAGGGGCCCGTGTCACCAGGTGACACGGGCCCCTTCACATTCAATGACACCGACCCGCCATGCTCGCCTCGCGGCAAGTGGTCGCTCGAAGCGACGAAGGTTGGGCCCGGGGGCTTGGATCGGGCCGGTGTCTCATCCAAGGTAACAAAGGATCCCCTCAAGGCAATTCCCGTCTCGGGAGTTCATTGCCGAGTCACAGGGAAGGCCACGCGGTCAGTCCCTCAGGAGGTCGGGCACCCCGTTCGCGTCGGGCTCGTCGCGGTCCTGCGAGACGACGGTGAGCTGCTGGGTGGCGCGGGTCAGGGCGACGTACAGCACGCGCAGCCCGGCCGGCGACTCGTCGGCGATCTCCGCGGGCGAGACGACGACGGTCGCGTCGTACTCCAGTCCCTTGGCCTCCAGACTCCCGAGGGCCACGACCCGGCCGCCGAGCCCGGCCAGCCATCGTGCGGCTTCCGCCCGCCGGTTCATGGCGACGACGACGCCGACCGTGCCGTCGACCCGGTCGAGCAGCCGCGCGGCCTCCTCGCGGACGGTCCGCGCGAGACCGTCCCGTACGACGCTGAAGCGGGGCTCCACGCCCGTCGAGCGGACCGCCGACGGGGACGTCGAGCCGGGCATGGCCAGCGCCAGTACGCGGGCGGCCAGTTCGGCGATCTCGGCCGGGTTGCGGTAGTTCACGGTGAGGGTGAAGCGGCGGCGTGGGCGGGTGCCGAGGGCCTCGTCGCGGGCCTCGGCGGCCTCGTCCGGGTCCGACCACGAGGACTGGGCGGGGTCGCCGACGACCGTCCAGGTGGCGTGCCGGCCACGGCGGCCGATCATGCGCCACTGCATGGGGGTGAGGTCCTGTGCCTCGTCGACGATGACGTGCGCGTACTCGGTACGTTCCTGGGCCAGCCGTTCGGCGCGCTCGCGCTGTGACTCCTCGCGGACCGGCATCAGCTCCTCCAGGCCCGTGAGCTGGTCGAGCGGGTCCGCCTCGCGCCTCTTGCGGGGGCGGGCCGGTGTGCCGAGGATCGCCTGGAGCTCGTCGAGCATCGCCACGTCGTGCACGGAGAGCCCGTCGCGCCCCAGGGAGCGGGCGACGCGGCGCACCTCGCCGGGGTTGAGGATCCGCCGGGCCCAGCGCCCGAGCCGCTTCTCGTCGGCCATCGCGGCCAGTACGGCACGCGGGGTGAGCTCGGGCCACCAGGCGTCCAGGAACGCGATGAAGTCGTCCTCGGAGCTGATGTCCTCGTCGAACGACGACCGCAGCTCGGCGGCCAGCTCCGGGTCGGTGTGCCGGGATCCGGCGCCGGACTTCGCCCACAGGGCGTCGAGCAGCAGCCTGCGGGCGCGGGGGCGCAGCAGGTTCACGGGCGCGGTGCCGGACAGGGCGGTGTGCCGGATGCGGTCGAGTTCCGGGGCCTCCAGTTCCAGGCGGCGGCCGAAGGCGACGACGCGGAGGCGAGTGGGGGTGGAGGCGGGGGCGACGGGGGTCTGCGCATCGTCCTCGCCGCTGAAGTCGTCACCGAAGGCGAGCTGCCCCGTAGCGGCCGGAGCAGAAGTCGGCGCTCCCGGCATCTCCAGCGCCCCCCGCGCCGCCTTCCGCAGCACCTTCAGCATCCGGTACGAGCCCTTGGCGCGGGCCACCGCCGGGGAGTCGTACAGCGTGGCCTCCGCGCCGTCGACGAGGGAGCCGACTGCGCGGATGGCGACCTGCCCCTCCTCGCCGAGGGACGGCAGGACGCCCTCCGTGTACGCGACGAGCAGCGGCGTGGGCGAGACGATCAGGATGCCGCCCGCGTACCGGCGGCGATCCTGGTAGAGGAGGTACGCGGCCCGGTGCAGCGCGACGGCGGTCTTGCCGGTTCCGGGGCCGCCCTCCACGTACGTCACCGACGCGGCGGGCGCCCGGATGACCAGGTCCTGCTCGGCCTGGATGGAGGCCACGATGTCCCGCATGGTGTGGCTGCGGGCCTGGCCGAGCGCGGCCATCAGCGCGCCGTCGCCCACGACAGGCAGCTTGTGCCCGTCGAGGAAGGCGGACAGCTCGGGCCGCATCAGGTCGTCCTCGACGCCGAGTACGCGGCGGCCCTTGGAGCGGACGACCCGGCGGCGGACGACCCGGCCCGGATCGACCGGTGTCGAGCGGTAGAACGGCGCGGCAGCCGGCGCCCTCCAGTCGATGACCAGCGGGGAGTAGTCCGCGTCGAGGACGCCGATCCGGCCGATGTGCAACGTTTCCGCGATGTCGGCGGTGTTGTCGGACCGTATGGCGCCCTCGGCGGGCTCGACCGCCGTGTAGGCGCCGTCCGGGCCCTTCTTGCCGTCCTTGCCGGCCAGCAGGTCGATCCGTCCGAAGAGGAAGTCCTCGAACTCGTTGTTCAGGCGGTTGAGGTGGACCCCCGCCCGGAACACCTGCGCGTCACGCTCGGCCAGCGCGCCCGGCGTGCCGACCTGACCGCGTTTGGCCGCGTCGTTCATCAGGAACTCCGCCTCGTGGATCTTCTCCTCGAGGCGCCGGTAGACCCGGTCCAGGTGTTCCTGTTCGACGCCGATCTCCCGATCCCGTACGGAATCGTGAGCTGACGGGTCGACCGAGCGCAGCGCGGCTTCCTGCTGAACCTGAGCGGCCACCGGGCCCCCTTCTGACGTGCATGGCAGCCGTCAACCGTACGCGAAGGGGGCCCTGGAAGCTATGTGTCCGCTCGTGGTTCGCTCAGTTCCGTCAGGCGTCCACCTGCACGAGACGCGTGCCCTCGAACGTCACGACCTCGAAGTGGTCGATCTCGTTCGGTGTCATGGCCGCGCCGCCGTGGACGTACAGCGGGTTCTTCGCCTTCTCGTTGGTGCTGTTCTCGATGCCGTAACCCCACTTGGGGACGGACCAGGAACTCACCGTCTCGCGCTCGCCGTTCTTGCCGACGGCGACGAGGGAGCACTTCTCCGGGCCCTTGAGGTTCTTCAGCTCCAGGACCGCGTGGGTGCCCCAGCCCTTGGACTCCATGCCGACCGTGGCGACGACCTTGGTGGTCGGGTCGGTGGCGGAGACCTTGTCCTTCATGTCGTTGAAGAAGGCGTCCTCGGCGGGGCTCGTGGAGTGCGGTGCCGCCGTCACGTTGTTGTTGCTCTCGCCGTCGCCGGTGACACCGATCGCGGTGACCGGGCCGCCGATGATCAGCGCGGCTGCCGCCGCGACCATGTACATACCGCGCCGCCGCTTCTGGGCACGGCGCTCCGCGACCTCGTCGACCAGCCGGTTGACCAGGCGTGGGCTCGGCTTGGCGGACAGCGACTCGCCGATGGCAGGCGTTCCCTGGGAACCCGGCAGATCCGCGAGGGCGGCCAGCATCGGCTCCATGCCCGCGAGCTCGTCCAGTTGCTGTGCGCACCAGTCGCAGGTCGCGAGGTGCGCCTCGAAGGCGGTGGCCTCGGCGTCGTCGAGGATGCCGAGGGCGTACGCGCCCACGGTCTCGTGCACATCACCCTGACCCTGCGAACTTTGCATGGGTCCAGGAGTACCCGTTCCGTATCCCCCGTATGTACTCATGCCGTCACCCCACGCTCTTCCAGCGCCAGCTTCATCGAACGCAGGGCATAGAACACCCGTGAGCGCACGGTGCCGCTGGGTATGCCCAGCGTCTCGGCCGCCTCATTGACGGTACGCCCCTTGAAGTAGGTCTCGACCAGGACCTCCCGGTGAGCAGGGGTCAGGTCGTCCAACGCGTCCGACAGTGTCATCAGCCACAACGCCTTGTCGATCTCGTCCTCCGCGGGGATGACCTCCAGCGGCGACGGGTCCACCTCCTGCGGCCGGGCCTGCCGGCTGCGGTGGCCGTCGATGACGATGCGCCGGGCAACCGTCACCAGCCAGGGGCGTACCGAACCGGTAGCTCGGTTGAGCTGCCCGGCGTTCTTCCAGGCACGGATGAGCGTCTCCTGCACAACGTCCTCCGCGCGCTGCCGGTCCCCCGCGACCAGCCGCAGCACATAGGCGAGCAGGGGCCCCGCGTGTTCCCTGTACAGCGCACGCATCAGCTCCTCGTCGGGCTCCGAGGGCTGGGACATGCGATGTCGGGCCCTCGGCGATCGTTCATCGGCCACGGCGGAATCCTTGCGCACGCCTACCTCCGGTGTCCGGGGATCCCCCCGAGTCGGTCGCTCAACACCGGGTACGCACATGGGGCTCGGCCTGTTCAACGTGTGACCCAAGTTTCTTCGAGCCCCCGGGACCAGCCGGACATGGCCGCACATTCCCGTCACTAGTGCTTTACATTTCCGCCATGCTGGCAAGATCGCACTGTTGCCCCGGCAGCGACAGGAGGAAACACGTTGTTGCCAATGTCACTCGAAGTCGAGGAGAACAAAGGGGACTTACGGGACTGGCTTGAGCGCGGGCACGTTCCTAAGCCCTCGCGAGTGCTGCCCGCCGCCGATGCCGGGCAACCCTCTCCCGGTTCCCACACGTCTCGCTGGAGCACCACCGGCGCCTGCGCCCCCGGGACGTATCGAGGTACACGATGGGGCAGTTGTCCCCCTCGCACTGCCGGATGCCCGCCCGGGCGACGGGGTCGGTCAGCAGCTCCACGGCATCGCGGGCCACGGCGGCGAGGAGCGCGGCGCACGAGGGGGCGCCGTCGAGGGCCCGTACGAGAGAACCCGCGTCGTCCCAGACGGCACGCGGAGCCGGCGGCGCCGCGGCGCGTGCCAGCTCATTGACGCGGGCCAGCGCGATGCCGAAGGGCCGGGACTCCCGCGAGGGCTCCCCGCGCACCAACTGTCCGATATGGCCGCGCAGTTCGCGAAAGCCCACCAGCCAGGAGGCGTCGGCCGCCGCCAGCGACGTACCCGCCGGAACAAGCCCCGATCCGCCGATCCAGGCCCGCAACGGCTCGAGAGAGTCGAACCGTTCCTCGGGATGCGTGGTCGCCAGCAGGTCCAGACAGATCCGCCCGGAGTCGAACCGCAGCTCGTACGAGACCGTGGCCGCGACTGTGCCCAGTGCCATGTTCCTGTCACCGCCTTGGGGTTACCGCCATAGGGGGTCGGTGAGGGTCCGTACCCCTACAGTGCCTCCCCGCACGCGCGGCCGGAACCCCACGCACCTGGTTGCCCTGCAACCATCGCGCATGCACAACGGCTGACGCGAAGCCGAGGAAGCCTCACACGTCGGCGTACTTCGTGTCCGCCGCCGGGTCGAGGGCGAGCCGGTAACCGCGCTTGACCACCGTCTGGATCAGCTTCGGCGCCCCCAGTGCCGTACGCAGCCGGGCCATCGCCGTCTCGACGGCGTGCTCGTCCCGCCCTGCGCCGGGCAGCGCCCGCAGCAGTTCGGCGCGGGACACGACCCAGCCCGGCCGCCGGGACAGCGCGCGCAGCAGGGACATTCCGGCCGGCGGTACGGGCCGCAGCGCGCCGTCCACCAGCACCGCGTGCCCGCGGATCTCCACCCGATGGCCCGCGATCGGCAACGTACGCGCCCGCGAAGGCAGTTCCTGACACAGCAGCTGTACGAGGGGGCCGAGCCGGAAGCGCTCCGGCTGGATGGTGTCGATGCCCCGGGCCTGCAACGGCAGCGCGGTGACCGGGCCGACGCAGGCCGACAGTACGTCGTGATTGAGGGCGGCGAGGAGTTCGGGCAGCAGTCCGCGGTCCTCGGCGCGGCCCAGCAGCGAGGCGGCGGCCGGCGCGCTGGTGAAGGTCAGCGCGTCCAGGCCGCGACAGACCGTGGCGTCGAGCAGCCGGTCGACGGGGCCGATGTCCTCCGGCGGCATCCACCGATAGACGGGTACGCCGACGACCTCCGCGCCCGAGTCCCGCAGCGCCTCGACGAAACCGGGCAGCGGCTCACCGTGCAGCTGGATCGCGATCCGGCGCCCTTCGACCCCTTCCTCCAGCAGCCGGTCGAGCACCTCGGCCATGGACTCGGAGGACGGGGACCACTCCTCGGTCAGCCCCTGGGCCCGGACCGCGCCCTTGACCTTCGGGCCACGGGCGAGCAGTTCGACACCGCGCAGCCGGTCGAGCAGGGCCTCGCCGAGCCCCCATCCGTCGGCGGCCTCGACCCACCCCCTGAACCCGATCGCGGTGGTGGCGACCACGACGTCCGGCGCCTGGTCGATGAGCTGCTTGGTCGCCGCGAGCAGTTCGCTGTCGTCGGAGAGGGGCACGATGCGCAGGGCCGGGGCGTGCAGGACGGCGGCACCGCGCCGCTGGAGCAGGGCGCCGAGTTCGTCGGCACGGCGGGCCGCCGTCACGCCGACGGTGAATCCCGCGAGGGGGCCGTGTTCGTGTCGGTCTGGTCGCTGCAGTTCCTCGTGCATCAGCTCTCGTCCCGATGTTGATTCATCCCGCACCGGTCTGCAACCGGTCGTGCACCCGCCGTACATCAGCGGTCGACCGAGCCTGTCAACGGCTCGTGACAGGCTCGGTTCCGCTTGATGTCGGTGGTGTTACGTCACACCTTCGCGTAGCTGAGCTGCGACTTCGTCTCGGCGGCGGCGGTGGACTGACTCTGGGCGGGCGCCTGGCTACGAAGGTATACGGCCCAGGTGACCACGAAGCAGACCGCGTAGAAGGCAAGGAAGCCCACGAAGGCACCAGTACCCGATCCCACGCTCAGGAACGACTGCCGGAAGGCGAGGTTGATGCCGAGCCCGCCGAGCGCACCCACAGCCCCGATGAGGCCCATGGAGGCACCGGAGAGCCGGCGCCCGTAAGAGGCGGCTTCCTCTCCCTCAAGGCCCATGGCGACGGCCTTGGCCTGGAAGATGCCGGGGATCATCTTGTACGTCGAGCCGTTGCCGAGCCCCGTCAGGATGAACAGCGCGATGAACGCGGTGGTGAACAGGGCCAGCGACTTCGACATCGAGGCGGAGATGATGACGCCGGTCGCGGCACCCATGCCGACGAAGTTCCACAGGGTGATGCGCGCCCCACCGTACTTGTCGGCGAGCCAGCCGCCGAAGGGCCGGATCAGGGAGCCGAGCAGCGGGCCGATGAAGGTGACGTACGCGGCCTGCAGCGGCGTACGACCGAACTGCGTCTGCAGCACGAGCCCGAAGGCGAAGCTGTAGCCGATGAAGGATCCGAAGGTCCCGATGTAGAGGAAGGACATGATCCAGGTGTGCGCGTCCTTGACGGCCTCCTTGGCCGCGCCGGTGTCGTTCTTCACGGACGAGATGTTGTCCATGTAGAGGGCGCCGAGGACGGTGGCGAGGATGATGAAGGGGATGTAGATCCCCAACAGGACGCGCGGTCCGGCGCTGGCGCCGATGACGGCGAGACCGACCAGCTGCACCACGGGCACACCGATGTTGCCGCCACCGGCGTTCAGGCCGAGGGCCCACCCCTTCTTACGCAGCGGGAAGAAGGAGTTGATGTTGGTCATGGAGCTGGCGAAGTTACCGCCACCGACGCCGGCGAGCATGGCGCACACCAGGAACGTACCGAAGGACGTCCCCGGCTCCATCACGATGAACGCCGCGATCGTCGGGATGAGCAGCATGCTCGCCGAGATGATCGTCCAGTTCCGGCCGCCGAAGCGGGCGACGGCGAAGGTGTAGGGGACGCGCACGATGGCGCCGACCAGGGTCGCCATCGACACGATGAAGAACTTGTCGGCGGGGGTGAGCCCGTACTCCGGCCCCATGAAGAGCACCATCACCGACCACAGGGTCCAGATCGAGAACCCGATGTGCTCGGACAGCACGGAGAAGAACAGGTTCCGCCGGGCGACCTTCTCGCCGGTCTCTTTCCAGAAGGTCTCGTCCTCCGGATCCCAGTGCTCGATCCAGCGGCCTCCCCTGCTCGATGCGGGGGCTGTACTAGGGGCTGTCATGACGCCTCCACGGTTCTCCGGTGCTCAGGTGTCGTACGTGGGGTCCGTACGTGAGGTGATGAGTCCCGAAGGTAGGGATGGCGCGTTTCCGGTCTGTGCCTCTGAGTGACCGCCCGGGAACGTTGCTCTCACGAGCGGGCGGGGGTGGCGGTGAGGTCGGGAGGGGGGACGGAGTGGGTTCGGGGTGCGCCGGGTGGGGTTCGTACGTTGCTGAGTGAGAGTACGTGGGTGGGTGCGGGTGGGTTCAGCAAGCGAAACGCCCCGCCTTGGGGGCGGGGCGTCGGCTCGGTGGTGTCGGTTCAGCGCTGAGGGGGTTGGGGCTGGCCGTAGGGGTTGTTGGGTTGGGCGTAGGGCTGGGGCTGGGCATAGGGGCCGGGGGCTGGCTGGCCTGGGTGACCCGGCTGGCCGCCGTACGGTCCGGGGGCGGGGGCCGGCTGACCGCTGTACGGTCCGGGGGCGGGGGCGTGCGCTTGCGGAGCCGCGTATGGCTGCTGAGGGGCGTAGGGCTGCTGAGGTGCATAGGGCTGGCCCTGCTGCTGACCGTGCGGCTGCCCCGGCTGAATGTGCTGCTGACCGTACGACTGACCCTGCTGCTGGCCGGCGAACGGATTGCCCTGCCCCGCCTGCATGTGCTGCTGACCGCCGAACGGATTCCCATGCCCCGGAAGCTGCGAACCCGGAGGCAGATACCGCACCCTCCCCGTCTCATCCGCAACGGGCGCGAACCCGGCAGCCTGCAACCGCGCCGCGAACTTGGCGTTCCGCTTCCGCGTGACGACGAACCCGACACCCAGGATCGCCATGAGGAGCACCCACGTCCCTATGACGAAGAACACCCCGTCCCCACTGGACCGCGCGACCCCGATGGCCATACCGACGGTGACCCCGATGGCCCCGAACCCCATCCGCTTCTCGGCACTCTTGCCGGTGAGATCGAAGTTGATCCGAGCCTTGAGCAGCTCCAGCGCATCGGGCACGACGGGCGGCAGCGACTTCCCGTCGCCGGCTTGCGGATACTGGGCCCAGTTCTGCGCGGCCCGATTCTGAGCCTGCGGACTGGGATCGGGCACGATGAGCATCTTCAGCGCGTTGTTCTGCCCACCCGACTGCCGAACGTCCGCGTACTGATACCCGAACTGCTCCGCAACGAAGGCAAGCCGAGCAAGCTTCTTCACGGACGCCATGGCACTGGTGAGCTCAACGGGCTCCCCACTGGCCATGAGCCGAAACATCTTCTGCAACTGCCGCTGACTCACGCCAACCCTTCCCCGTACCCATCAGTGACCACCTGTTTGCACACGCACCCTATCGGCCACGGGAGTTGGGGCACAGGGGCTGCCAGGGGCCTGCACGGGAAGGCTTCCGAGCCTGCACGGGAAGGCTCACGCACGTCGGTTCCGCTGGCCGGAATCCAGCTAGTGCTGTGTCCGGAAACGATCACCGGGTTGGTGCGAGTGCCGGGTGCTGCTCGATCTGTTCCGTAGGCTCGGCCGCCATGGAAGCATCAATGTCCTTCGTCCATCACCTGGGCGTGTTCGCTTCAGACTTCGAGGCGAGTGAGCGGTTTTACACCGCTGCGCTGGAGCCGCTTGGAATCA
>NZ_BAAGPS010000084.1:0-45938 GCF_054783935.1 Streptomyces pseudoechinosporeus | reverse complement strand
CCGCGGTGTCCTCCGCCGGCGAGGCTGCGGGGCGCCGGGCCGCTCTGGCCGCCGCGGAGCAGCGGCTCGCCGGCCTGCGGATGCACGGCCGCGTCGTCGCCGAGTACCGGCGGAGGATGGCGGCACTGGCTCGGGGTGAGCGAGTTCCCCGGAGCAGCAACCGGTCGGCATGAACGCCGCCCGGCGGCGCTTCCCGGCTGTGTCGGCTGCACTCCCCTATGGACGCAGTGAATCCAGCCGTCGGGCCCGACGGTCACGCGGCCGTCATCAGCAGCATCGCGGACATGGTTCTGTGCGTCTGTGGATCGAGCGACGGGCTCTGGTCGGGCCCGACACGAGCCGGCCTCGGCACCGCCCCCATGGACCCGGCGCTGGGGCGCGGCCCCAGGCCCGCGCCCCAGCATCTCCGGCATCATCAAGCGGGTTAGAACTTAGTAACTTAGTATTACGCATCGCAAGTGAGTCAGTGTCACAGCGGCCTCAGGAGGACCCCGTCAGCTGGGGCCTCAGCCGAGACCGGGCGGACAGGCGACCAGCAAAGGCAGCAGCGGCACCGCCACGACCACGGCGGCCACGGAACCCCACAGGGCGGGGTGCGCAGCCTCGCGCGGGCCGAGGATCCGCTGCAGACGGATCAGGACGGTCTGGCCGGCCGCCGCCAGCGCGCCCTTCGGGGTGCGGGCCGCGGCCATCTCGTACATCGCCGTGGCCAGCGCCTCGTGGGAGTGGCTGCGCAGCGCGCGGTCGTCCGCGACCATTTCCAGCAGGAGTGCCGTCTGCTCCCGGGCGTGGCGGGCCAGCGGCAGCCACCGGAACACCGAATGGAATGCCTCCATGGCGGCCAGGAACAAGTGGTGGCGGCCCGCGATGTGGGCCTGCTCGTGCTCCAGTACGGCGGCGAGCTGCTCGGGGGACAGCTCGCGCACGGCCGCGTCGCTGATCACGATCCGGGGATTGCGGCCGGGCAGGCAGTAGGCGGCGGGAGTGTCGTACGGCAGGACGGTGGCGCTGAGCCGGGCCGAGTGGCGGCCCACCAAATCCACCGCTTTCCGGTGCCGTGTCCGCACCCGACGGGCTCGTACGACATGGAAGGCGAAGCTTGCGCCCAGGGCCATCCCGATCGCGGCGGGGACGCCGACGGCAAGCCGCTCCGCCATGCCCGGGTCGGGCTCGGCCGTTCCCACGTCCACGCCGCAGGCGTGGAGCAGGCCCACCAGGTCGGTGTGCAGGTGCTCGGCCGGCATGGCCAGGTTGTACGCGGTGAGTGTGGCCCCGATCGAGAACGAGATGGCCAGGGTGTGCCACACCGCGGCCGCCAGCGCGGGGGCCCGGTGCTGCCAGCTCCCGCGCAGCATGAGGCGCGGGGCGACGAACCCCACCGCTGCCGTGTAGCCGATCAGGGCCGGGGCCGCGTTCACGGATTGGCCCGGGCCTGTCATCCTACGTTCCGCAGGGCCTTGCGCAGGGCGGCCACCTCGTCCTCCGACATGTTCTCCACGAAGTGGACGAGCGCGGCCGGGCGGTCCTTGCTCTCGCCCAAGCCGTCCTCCATGAGCGCGGCGGCGTACGCCTCACGGCTGCGAACCGGCGTGTACAGCCAGGCGCGACCCTGCTTGCCGCGCAGCAGCCAGCCCTTGTTGTACAGGATGTTGGTGACGGTCATCACCGTGGTGTACGCGATGGGGCGGGTCTTGTTGATGTCGTCGACGACCTCGCGCACCGTCGCCGGACGGTTCCACGTCCAGAGGCGATCCATGATCTCCGCTTCGAGATCCCCCAGCCGTCGCATTGCCCGACTCCTTTTCGCCATCCAGTACGCAAGGCCATAGTAGGTGGCCGCTCGGCCGGGCTTTCGGTGCGAGGGGGAAACGTCACGCCCGCCCTCTGCGTTGGTAACCCGCCCCGTCGGCCCGCCTCTCGCAATCGGGCATCGCCGAGCGCGGTGGTGGACACGGGGTACTTCTCCTGGGGCTGACAGCAACTGCAGGTTCCCCTTGGTGGGGTACTGGCGGCCGGTACGCTGACCTATTTAACTAAGCAACTTAGTATGCCTCGGAATGTGGAATGCGTGTCGATCAGCCAAGGAAGCGGCTCGGCGGCGAGTCGGAACGACATCGCCGCCATCGGGCAGCGGCGGAGAACAGAAGCTGCCGTGTCCATGGCTCAGGTGGTCGGCCCGGCCCCGGCGCACGCGCCGTGTCGGCGGCGAGGCCCCGAGGCCGTCCTGGCCGGTGAGCGACCTCTCGTACGACTTCAGCCGCCCCGATGCTCCGCTCCGTGGAAAAGATGGCAGTGGCCTGCCCGTACTGTGCTGAGCCACTGCCTGCGTCGAACCGTCGTCCCGATAGGGCGGCAGCCGCTTCGAAGCGGCAGTGACGGAGCTTACGGAATCGCCACGAAAGTCTTCCTGTCATCGCCGGGCATACGGCTCCCTGTGCGAGCTGCCCGGGATACGCGCCAGCCACACAAGAGGAGAGACGGGATGGCCGTCGGCGGAGACCACCCGATACCCCACCGTGAAGCGGCCGGCCGGCGAGCCGGTGTCGAGGGGAAGGGTGAACGGACTGGACCCACGGCGCGGGGGCGCCCGGCCCTCGTGCATCCGCACCAGCAGCGCCGACATCAGCGGCGAGGTGCTCTTGGGGACCGCGGTCCGCGGACCGGTGCCGTGGCGACTGCTCAGCAGCGGCCAGACGAACACCAGCAGACGTCGTACGGCCGCCAGCAGCGGCCTGCTCTGCCACAGCAGCCGTTCCGTGATGCCCGGCAGGCGCGCGGCGAGCAGCAGGGTCACCAGGTGCCCGGCCAGCAGCACGCCGGGCGGCGGCCCGGCGACCGCATGGTGTTCGACCAGCCAGGACCTCCCGCCAGGGGAGCCGTCTTGTCCGGTCACCGCCGCGCAGGCCCCGGGCAGCGAGTACGCCGCGTGGTAGGCCGGCTGCGCGCCCGCGAGGACGCCCAGTAGTTGGGTGTCCGTCAGCCGTTGCCGCGTCAGGACGGCCGCGCCCGGCCCGGCCACCGCGGCCATCCCGGCCACGATGATCCAGCGGGGAGTGTGGCCCTGTGCCATCGCCCCGCCGGAGGTGGAAGGCGGGCTGGTGTTCGGCACGGCCCTGGCCGGGATCGTGGTGAACATCGCGGCCGCCTGGTGCATCTCCAAGGCCAACCGGACCTCGCTCAACGTCGAGGGTGCCTACCAGCACATCCTCAACGACCTCTTCGCCTTCATCGGCACCGCGGTCGCCGGTCTGATCGTGCTGCTCACCGGGTTCGCCCGCGCCGATGCCATCGCCACCCTCGTGGTGGTCGCGCTGATGGTGAAGGCCGGGTGGGGGCTGTTGCGCGAGTCCGTCCGGATCTTCCTGGAAGCCGCCCCCGCGGACGTGGACCCGGACGCGCTGGGTGACAAGCTCGTCGCACAGCCGGCCGTCTTCGAGGTGCACGACCTGCATGTCTGGCAGATCACCTCCGGTCAGTTGGCCCTGTCCGCCCGCGTGCTGGTCGAACCCGGCGGCGACTGCCACGCCCTCCGCTGCGACCTGGAGGAACTCCTCCAGCACGACTACGGCATCACCCACACCACGCTCCAGCTCGACCACACCCCGGAGAGGGTGCTGCAGGTGGCCCGGCCCGGTGCGTCGACCGGCGACGCGGCGCACTGCGAGGACCCACACGGCCCGGTCCACCGAGGAGAGCCGCACCGGCACTGACGGTCGGCTTCTCCGTCACCACCCCCGAATAATTCAAGGTTTCCTGAATTCAGGAAGTCGTGTACTTTCGAAGGGTGCTGACCGTCGCCTCCGACATCGACGCGCTGGCCCGCTTCGGCCGCGCGCTCGCCGACCCGATCCGCTGCCGCATCCTGCTCGCCCTGCGGGAGGCCCCCGCCCACCCGGCCGATCTGGCCGACACGCTGGAGATCTCCCGCACCCGGCTGTCCAACCACCTCGCCTGCCTGCGCGACTGCGGCATCGTCGTCGCCGTCCCCGAAGGCCGGCGTGTGCGCTACGAGCTGGCCGACGCCCGCCTCGGGCACGCCCTGGACGACCTGCGCGGCGCGGTCCTCGCCGTCGAGGCCGACCGCACCTGCCCGGACGCCGACGAGGAGGGCTGCTGCTGATGACCGCGCCGACGTCCGTGAACCTCGCACCGGCCCCCGACCGCCGGGCCACGCTCACCCGGCGGATACGGCTCCTGGTCGCCGCCACGATCACCTACAACGTCATCGAGGCGACCGTCGCGATCACCGCGGGCACCGCCGCCTCCTCCACCGCGCTGATCGGCTTCGGCCTGGACTCGGTCATCGAGGTCTCCTCCGCCGCGGCCGTCGCCTGGCAGTTCTCCGCCGCCGACCACGCCGCACGCGAGGCCCGGGAGAAGACCGCGCTGCGCATCATCGCCCTCTCGTTCTTCGCGCTCGCCGCGTACGTCGCGGTGGACTCCGTCCGCGCTCTGACCGGCACCGGACAGGCGCAGCACTCCACCCCCGGGATCATGCTGGCCGCCCTCTCCCTCGCGGTCATGCCGTTCCTGTCGGCCGCCCAGCGCAGCGCCGGGCGGGAGCTGGGCTCCGCCTCGGCCGTCGCCGACTCCAAGCAGACGCTCCTGTGCACCTACCTCTCGGCCGTTCTGCTGGCCGGGCTGCTGGCCAACTCCCTCCTGGGCTGGACGTGGGCCGATCCGATCGCCGCCCTGGTGATCGCCGCCGTCGCGGTCAAGGAAGGCCGTCAGGCATGGCGGGGCGACAACTGCTGCGCGGTGCCGATCGGCGCCATCTCCGAAGCCGGGCAGGACAGTTGCGGCTGCGGCCCGGGCTGCTCGGGCTGCGCGCCGCATAAGGAGGCGGACCTCCGATGACCGGCTGAGCCTGGGCGGCACTCGCGCTGTACGGGATCTGGCTGCTGTCCGCGTTCGGCGTGCGTGCGGTGCTCCAGCGCCGCCGCACCGGAGATACGGGCTTCCGAGGACTGTCCGGCACGCCCGGCTCGGCCTCCTGGTGGGCGGGCATCCTGTTCGCGCTGGCGCTGCTCGGCGTGATCGCCGCGCCCACCGCCACACTGGCGGGCCTGGCGGTCCTCATTACGCATGCTCCGGCCGTTTACGGAACCGGCACCGGCATGGCCGTGACCGGATTCCTGGGCACGCTGGCGGCGCAGCGGGCGATGGGCGCCTCCTGGCGCGTGGGATGTAGACCAGAACGAGCGCACCGCTCTGGTCACCGGCGGCGTCTTCGCATACGTACGGAACCCGATCTTCACCGCGATGGTGGTGACCGCCGCCGGCCTCGTGCTGATGGTGCCGAACATCGTCGCGCTCATCTCTCTCGCCGCCCTGGTTGTCGCCATCGAGCTGCAGGTACGCGCCGTCGAAGAGCCCTACCTCCGGGCGACTCACGGCAGTGCCTACCTCGAGTACGGGGCCACGGCGGGCCGCTTCGTCCCCGGGCTCGGACGGTTGAGGACCGGGGCGCGGAGTACGGGCGGCAGGTGACGCCGAGCCCGACGACCGCGTGCCGCGGCAGCGCCCGGTCCGGTGGGGGCTCCGGCGGTCCTACGAGGCTCGGACCCCAGCTGGGCTGACCCGCACTCACACGCGCGAGCGCCACGCCGACGGCCGCCCGGCTTCCTGACGGGCGGCCGTCGGCGTGGCGCCGTGTCGCGGGTGCGGTGCCTACTCCTGCGCGTGTCGGATGGCGTCCAGCACGATGCGCGCCACATGGTCGTCGGTCAGGCTGTACCGCGTCTCGCGGGCCTCGCGCCGGGCCGTCACGATCCGGGAGGTACGCAGCACCCGCAGGTGCTGGGAGACCAGCGGCTGGCTCACTCCAGGAGCGGTCACCAGTTCGTGGACGTACTTCCCGCCGCCGGACAGTTCGCGCACTATGCCGACGCGCACCCGCGCCGGTTGTGCCATGCCGGGGCAAAACGGTGACGACCCACCAAACCGTGTGTGTTTCGCGTCACTGTCTGGCGCATTTCGGCAGGTCAATAGCGGTTTTCGCGAAGCAGTCGCGTGAAGGTCCCTAGTTCGAATTGCGGCTCGATTCCGAGGCCGAGCACGATCATCGAGCACCCATTGAAGAACGCCTGACCAGCACAAGTGCGTCAACAGAAGGCAGTGAGCGCAGCGTTCGGGACGCCGAGTGGCTCGGAAAGAGCAACGGTTAAAAGATCGTGTGCTTTTTGGCATGAACGCAAAAACCCTGAACTGCATTCCCGCAGGTCAGGGCCTTGATCCGGAGTGCCCCCGGCAGGATTCGAACCTGCGCACACGGCTCCGGAGGGCGCTTCGGTCCCAGACGTGTGCGCAGGTCACGGGCTTCTCGCCGGTTGGTTAGCGATCACTCGTCCACGGATAGTCCACAAGTCGTTGTCTGATCCGTAGCTCTATGGATCGGCCGTCGGTGGTCATGCCCGCTGTGTTACGTATCTACGAGGACTCCGAGCGGGCCGATCGCGCTGAACCACTGCGTAACCCCCCGTTCTCCTGCTTCAATCCAGCCATGCAGATGATCGCTGCGGACCCCTTCTGGGCGTCCGGTACGTTCTGGGGAGCGGCGGGCGTCATTACCACGGTACTGGTCGGGATTGGCGCAATCTGGGCAACTCTCCGGTCTGCACACCCGAAGCGCCGTATTGCGTACGAGTTCGAGGCGACTGCGCTCGGCTCGCGCAATCACACCCTGGGCAGCACTCTTGAACTACGCCTCAACAGAATGGTTCTCTCGAACCCGCACATTGTTCGTGTGGCTATCAAGAACACCGGAAGACGAGACGTCCCTAGCAGCGCCTTCGACAATGCAACGCCCATCCGCGTCCGCTTGGAGACACCGATCCTCGAAGTACTCAACGCCGAATCAGTCCCCCGCGAGGCACAGATCCCTACTTACGAAATTGCGGAACACGAATTCCATATCAAGCCCAGTCGGATCGGCAAGGACGTGGTTGTCACCTATACATTGCTCGTCGACGACAATCCACGGCCCTCTCTCACATCTTCTCTCGTAGACGTGAGAGTCACAGAGGGAATCGCAATCGGATTGGAAGGCAGAGTCGACAGGTGGGCGGACCGCATTGACGACTGGATGGACAAACCTCTTTCTTGGCTCATAATGATCATACTCGCACTCTTGATCATCTTTGGAACAAGTTACTTCCTCGACGACACTGGGTTGATTCAGATCCAGCTCGACATCGGTTAGGGCTACTCCGGTGGGGTGCCGTCCACCGGTTGAGGACGGTGCCGCGCAGTACACAGGCTTTGAGCTCTGGCCTCATCCTTCTCAGGTCGATCATGGGTAGCAGTGGACGTGTGTCAACACGCTTGCAGCCAGGGTTGATCGTCCGCTGAGAATCGGCGCTGACCGTTGCTGTTCGCACCTGTTGGTGTCAACCGTTGATGTCAGCAGCCGCATGCGGTCTTGACAAGAGCTGCCCCGCCGTCATACAGGACGAGCACTCATCAGTCGCCGTTCTCTACAGGTGGTTGCGAAGGGCTGGCCGGGTCTGGACGGGTCTGCACTTTGGCCACTCGCCTTCGCTCGAAGTAGATCAAGGTCACTTGCCCCACTTGCGGCACGCCCACGTACATCCATGCTTCAGACCGGCTCCGTCCCCGGCCCGTCAGGTCTATGACGTCACCCGAAAACGAGGCAGCGTACTGCCTCTCGTTGATCGTCTCCGTGGGTCGTCCAAGTAAGCGCTTGACTTGCCTTCGGGTCATGCCCACCTCTACCTCAGCCATGACCGGACTGTACTCAGCAGCGGTGGGGACCGGTCCCGAGCGAGTGCGCCACGGGACCACGCGGTCGGCGGAGCGGCTTTGGGCGGGAGCTGCCATGGGGCGAGTGATCATGGCCCCGTAAGCTTCCGGCGTGTCGGGCAGTCTGTGGACCTGCCTGTTAAAGCACGACGTTGGGGCCATGATCTTCGAGGCTCGCGTCAACGTGGCTGCGTAAAGCCGTGGAGCCGACCGCCCCAGCCGCAGAGGGTGTCTCTCACTTCATCCCCGCAGCTCGCTAGCGACTGATCGGGATCTCGTAGACGATCTCGCAGTGAGCGGCGGGCACCACGATGTCCGCCGTCTCCACGGGCCGCCCTTGGTCGCTGTAGTACGTCCGGCGGATGTGTGTGACCAGGGCGGCCTTCTGGATGCCGAGAAGTGACGCCTCCTCGGCGGTCGCTTGCCGTGGCTCGGGCTGCTCCACGGCGTGGCTGACGGTGATGCCGATCTCGGCCATGCGGTTCACGACGCCCGCTCCAGCGTGTGGCCCTCCCTCGGGGAGGACGATGAGGGTGCCGGCGGTGAGGTCGTACGGCTCCCAACTCGTCGACAACTGCACCGGCCTGCTGTCGGCGAGGAACTCGTACGCGGTACGAACGCATAGGTCACCCTCGGCGATACCGAGGCGCGCCGCGATCTCCGTCGGCGCCGGTACCTTGGCGTCGGTCCGACTCTCCCAGTCCCCCTGCCTGCCCACAGCCTTCATGTCCGCGCGGAACGGGGACCCGTCGGGGCTGCTCGCGCGCCGATGAACGGACAACTCGCACCCGCTGTCGGGGCTCGGCGACATATGTACCGGAACCGGCGCGGCCCTCCAGCACGCCCTGGGAGATCAGCAGCTCCTGTGCCCGGCGCACCACGTTCTCGCCCACGCTGCACTCCTGGCCGATCTGGGCACGGGAGGGAAGACGGTCCCCCGGCTCCCATACGTGCTCCGCGATCCGCCGCCGGAGTTCGTCGGCGATGCGGAGATAGGGCGGCTGCTCAGGCATATGGAAAATCTAGTCCACTAGCTCTAATCTAGTTAACTAGCTTTACTCAAAGTGATCGCCGGTGACGGAGGCTGCCCTGTGCCCGCTTCGGGAGTTAGCGCGGCGGCCATCGCCGCCCGGTTATCGGCCGTCGGGCTCCCCACGCGCGTGGAGGAGCACGCCCGATACACGTCGGTCGAAGCGGAGGTGCCGGAATCACTCTCCGCCGAGTCATGGCGGGAGGCCCTGGAAGCGGTGGCCGAGGCCGATCAATTCGGGCTTCTCGCCACCAGCTTGAACGGCCGCACCCTCTGGGCGGTCGTACGCAAAGCGGTCCCCACGACGGGCGATGTCGGGGGACCGAGCCATCAGCGATAAGGAGCTGAGCAGCGTTGCTCAACCGTATCCGCCGTGCCGTCTCGCTCACCAGGGAGCGGCACCGCCCCAAGGGCAGGCACCGCCGCCCCTTAACATCCTCCCGGCGGACAGCCGCCTTGGCACACCCTGCGCTCACCGACAGGTCTACGACCGCCCAGGGACGGCACCCGGACCGCGCGGCCTCGCTCGCGGGTGAGGACATCGCGCTCGTCCGTCCGTACATGCTGGCCTGGGAGAAGCGCGTACGGCAGCGCTCGATGGTGGTAGCTCGCCATCTGTCGGCTGAAGCCTGGTCCGCCCTCGCGGGGGTCCGCTGATGCCTCCTCGCCAACAGCCTCGCATCACGCACGCTGAGGCTGCTTCCTACCGATCGTCCTCATGCCGGATCGGCACGCACCACGCCTGCGCGGAGTCCTCCCCGGCCGCGGCGCCGATCGACCTTCCGGTGATCTACGAGGCATGCGACTGCCCCTGCCACTCGGCATTCGACCAGTCCACGCTTGCGGGGGTGAAGCGGTGAGGGAACGGGCACCCAGCGGCGCGCTGGTATCCACCGTTGAGATCACCTCGACCACCGTGCAGTGCGGCGACGTCATACAGGTCGGCGGCCGGGCGTGCCGGGTGAGCAACCTCTTCCAGTTGCCCCACGGGGCCAAGCAACTCCTGTTCGAGTCGGGTGAGTTGCTGACCATGCACACGCGGACCCGGCTCGTCGCCGTGCGGATGCTGAGAAGGCGGTGATGGAGTCCGTGCCTTCTCGCCGTCACAGCATTGCCGATGACCTCCGGCACCAGATCACGACCGGCCGGATCAAGGCCGGCGAACGCCTTCCCTCTGAGACTCAGCTAGCAGGTCAATACAGGGTCAGCACGCCGACACTGCGGAATGCTCTCGCAGTGCTTCAGGGGGAAGGCCTTGTCGAGAAGATCCACGGCAAGGGGAACTTCGTTCGTCGTCCCCTCCGCAAGATCACATACGTCGGCGGATGGGGCACGTTGGACCCGTGGACCGCTGCTGACGCGGCTCTGCGCGTCACTGTCCGCACCACCGCGATCCGGGCGTGCGGGCATCTGACAGCCCTGTTGAGGGTGCCGAACGGTACGCCACTGACCGAGTTCCTCTGCATCAGCCACGAGGGAGAGTCGCCGCACAGCCTGGCCCGCCTCTACGTCCCGCGTGACCTGACGCCGACCTCAGTGCTCGGCGACGGAACCTCCAGCGAGGGGACAGCCACGAGGTTCGCCATGCTGAGCCCCCCGCCGGCCGAGTTCCGGGAGACGGTATGCGCCCGCCTCCCGACGCCGGACGAAGTCTCGACCCTTCGGATCAGCTCCGCCGTGGCGGTTCTCGCGATCACACGTGTCGCCGCCGACAGCGCTGGGCGGGTCGTTGAGGCCGCGCTTCTGGTGTTCCCGGGGGACCGCGTCGACGCGGTCTTCACCACCCACCACGTGATCGAGGAGAGGCAGACACAAGGATGACAGCCCGAAACGAGCTAAGGCTTCTCCCGTGGTCGGGGCCGGAGGGCAAGCCCTGCTATCTCAGCACCGATGACCGCGAAGGCTACATGTCCCGCCTGGCGGACGACATGGAAGCGGTCCAACTCGGGATGGCGACCGAACTGCTGGAGCAAGCACTAGAAGTACTCGGCGACGAGGATGCGGAGCTGGGGGAGCTGCGCCCTCTGGCGACGAAGCTGACCGAAGCCTTGCGGGACGTGCTCCGTGTCGCGACCAGCCGCGGGCACCTCTTGGCGGTGAGCGAACCTGACCGCTTCTGAAGGGTAATCAGAAGCCGCGACTGGTAGCGCTGACCTTCGCTTCGCGGTAGCGCACTCATGAGGAGAGAAGCCCCGGTCAGGGACCGGGGCTTCTCTCCCAGTCAAGCCAAGCCGGTCCGGATCGACGGCAGTGCCCTCAGCTTGGGATGCACCAACGACACTTCTCTGGGACGCACGCTTTCCAAGTCTGTTGGTGGCCTCAGAGTCTTCGAAAGGGGTCGTTCACCTGCGTTCATGGGAGGTCGGACGTGGGAGCACCCTTCGGGCTTCGGCCTCGTCTGGACCACCGTGAACGGCGCTGAATGAGACGGTTCGGCGTGTCACCAACCGCCTTACTCGGCGCGGCTCTTCTTTTCTGGAGCTTGCCAGGAACTGTCTGAGCAGCCCGGGACAGGTCACCTGCGGTGTCTCCTGCCATCGTTGTACGACCTCGCATGGTGCAGAGGATCTGGCTGATGTACTCGTTTGCTCTGCAGCGCTCGCAGCCAGGGCCGATCATGGCCACATGCCGGAAGCGATATGGATCAAGTTGATTGGCACGTTGCCCAGCCTCTTCTGGGCGACCTTCGCCGCCATCGTCTACCTGTCGTTGCGAGGGACGATCATTCATAGCCTGGTTCCTCGGGTTACCGCACTGCGGGCCCTCGGGGTTGAGGTCGAGATGGCAGGTCAACTGCTCGACCAAGTTGCCGAGGACAGCGATACCCCAGTGACGCCAACCAGGAGGCGTGGAGTCCTGAGCAGACTGGAGCATGCAGCCGACACACTGAGGGGCGGCAGGATTCTCTGGATTGACGATCACCCTGAGCACAACGGTGCCTTGATCAGCCTCTTCCGGTCTATGGATATGGTCGTAGACACGGCTCGTTCAACCGACGAAGGATTGGTCGCGCTGCGGCACGGCTCGTATGACGTCATCCTGAGTGACATAGATCGTGATGGAGATCCTCAGGCGGGGATCAGAATGCTGCGTGAGTTAGAGGACAGAAACGTCGATCTCCCCGTCGTGGTGCACTCACACAACTTCAATCCTGAATTGGGTGTTGACCGCCGCATCTTTGCCGCAACGAACAACCCGGTTGAAATCGTGCACTACCTAATCGATCTGATGGAGCGAATCAGGTTCGAGGCACCGGAGGTCTGAGGTCGGCGGAACGGCGTCGGGCGGGAGTTTCGATGATTGTTGGTGGCGGGGCAGGGGTGAAGACCCGGTTGTCGCGAAGGGAATCGTCCCTGACGGCCGCCGACGTGGCCGGGAGAGCGGCCAACTTGGGTGCTTTGGTGGGACATCAGCTTGGGAAGCTAAGGGCATCTGGGGCCTGGTTCGGGGCTGACCTGCGGCGGAGCGGTGTCGGCGCCTGGTGGGCCGTCGAGCGGTTCCCCGGTGTTCCCCGTGGTTCCCCGCACGATCTGGCACGGGTCTGGCACGATCTCTCGTCGCGCGGTGAGCAAGCTGCCCAGGGCCGCTGACGGCCGCTAGCAGTCACGGTGGGTGCTGTATTTCGCTACCGTGCTGCAGTTGGGAGCCGCTGGCACTGGGTGTGGCCCTGCCGCTGGTGGTTCAACCGGGGGTCAGTTGTTGGTCTCTTGGCGCCTCCGTTGGCGGCTTGCGTGTCGGAGTTAGTTAGTGCACAGCGACACCTTCCATGGAGTGATGCAAGTCACATGGGAGGATTCGGATTTATTGCCGATGCGGCCCTCTCCAGGGACCAAGAAGGGAAGGAAAAACTGGGAGTGCAAGGAGAACGCCTGTGTCCCGCATCGATGACCCGCAGTCGCTTGTGACCGCCGGAGTCCAGAGCCCAGCCCCGGAAGGGACCCCGCCCGACCAGCGGGTGTTCGGACTGCCGTGGAGCGATCGCTACGTGTTGACGCTCGGCGCTGATGGCAGCGCCTGGGTGGACTGCACATCCAAGCCCGGCAGGCCTGATGGAACACACGTCATTGCCGCCCCGGGCGGTGCCCGTGCGATCCGGGCGACCGCGACGTCGTTGCACGCTGCTATGCAAACCGCCACATACCGCGCCTTGGCAGCGCGGGACTGGGCGTTGGGGCACGCGTGCGATCGTTGCGATGACTCCAAAACGTTCGTCAGCAAGTACCTGGTACTGCCCTGCGGGCCCCAGTGGGATCAGGCCGTCCGGACCGCGCTGATCGGGGACTGGACCACCCCACTGGAGCATGGCGGTCGCATCGGCCCTGAAGTTGTGGGCACCATCAAGTCCGACGCAAAGACCATCCACCGGCAACTCGTTCCGGTCTGGCGGCGGCGGGTGCGAGGCTCCCGGGTGATGCTCCTCGAAACCCCGCTCGGCGACAACCTGACGCTGCGCGACCTCGTCGCTGGCGAACTGCGGATGGACGATCTCGTCTTCGAGGCCGCATTCGACGACAAGCGCGTCAACGCAGTCCTCGCTGGCCTTGACCCGACCGAGCGCAGAGTCGCGATGGCCTGGGCTCATCCATCCATTGCCAACTGGACCGAAGCAGCGCGTTTCGCGGGTGCCGCGAGTCCGGAGACATATGGCGAGCGTGTACGGCGCAAGCTCAAGCGCCTTGGCGCTCAATACACCACGCGCGCCCGTGCCGTCACCGTTTCCCGGGATAGCGCGCTCGGACCTACCAATCGAAACGGGAAAGTTTGATCGGTCCGAATGGAAATCTATGGTTGGGCTGCGACGATTGTTGCGTTCGTCGGCGCCCTTGCCTGGATCCTTGTCACGGCGCTGAAGAAGGTACCCGCCACCTGCCGTGAGGCGAAGAAGGCAGTACGCGCTGTGCGTGAGCTGCGCGACGAGATCCGAGGCCCTCAGAGCCCACTGGTCACAGGACCTCAGTCCGGCGACGAATGATGTTGCTGACATCCGCGAGGATCCCCGACGGGGCACTGCCGTGTTTGTGCCCCGTCACCCCGATCTAATGGCCCGTCCTGCAGATCGGTGGTGAGCACACGAGAAACGAGCACCGCTTTGGGAGTTCGATCACTCCTCGGCGCCATCGGGGAGCCACCGGGCCACGCTGGCCATGCCAGACCGCCTGGGAGTGCTGACGTCCGGCGCCGTTGATGTCACTCGTGGATGTCAGAACGGGGCAACCGCGTGCGCTCGCTGGCACGATGGTCCAGTGGTTGACCTGGAGCGCATCAAAGCAGAGACCGTGGCGTACTTCCGAGCACTCGATGAAGCCGCCACCCAGCGGCACCACTTCCGCCACGCTGACGAGGAGGGCGGCCTGTGGTACATCGAGGCCGTACCTGACCGCGGTGAGTTGGTCGTCATCAAACAAGCCGAGCTGGCTTCGGCCGGCCAACTCCACCGGTACAGCTGGGAGCACCTGGAGGACGAGCACGGCTTCCTGACAGACCAAGCGATCGATCCTGAAGAGGATCCGCTGGAGGCCGTCCCGGCCGAAGAGTTCCTGCGGGCGTGGACTCGGTGAGCGGGCTGAGCGGGCTGGACAACCACTTTATGAGCGAGGTGAGTTGATCGTAGGCGTGACCTGCGGTTTGCCTGGACTGCTCTGGGCCTGGCGGAACTCCCCCGGTGAGCCCCAGTTCCCCGTGAGTCCCCGTCCGTTCTGGCATGTGAGTGGCACGGCCGGGACCGTCGACGAGTGGATCACTTCACCGTGGGGCGTCTTGCCTCCGGCACACAAGTCCGGTGAGGCCTCCAAGGAGAACAGACGCTCTAACCGCGGACTTCTAGGTACCCTGAGGCGCTCAGTCAGCTTGGACTAGGGGGGCCAGTGGGGGCGTCGGATTGGATTGCCGCATATGCGGCGATTGTGGCAACTATTGCCTTCGCATGGCAGGCGCTTACCTATTGGGACGCAAAGCGCCCCAAGCTGATTGTTACTGCGGAACATGCGTTTGATGCTCTGAGTGAATCAGCCGATCGTGCCCTTAGTGCGAGGGTGCTCGGGGAGCAGTTTAACCATGAAGATCTGTCGTGGTTTATTCGCACCCGGATCGTGAATGTAGGACGATCCAAGGTTTACCTTAATGATATTGATGTAGTTCAAGGGGTGGGGGGTAGTCGGCGGAGGTGGAACGCTTCTGAGGGGGCGCAGTTGCCCCGGTGGTTGGAGCCCGGTGAGTCGCTGGACATGAATCTCAGTCACGAAGACCTGGCGGGAGTATCAGTGGGGGACCCACTGACGATTTCATTCAAAACGCCAGTCGGCCACTCTTCTTCTGCACAAGTGAATCTTGACGGAAGCGAGGGGAGTGTCATGCTGACGCCCGGGCGCTATGAGGAGCTGGCCAATGCTATGCGAAGGGCCGGTAACAGTGTTCCTGAGCCCGATTCGATTTCATTCATCCGGGTGGATAGGAATGATGAAAGCGCACCTTCCTGAATGGTCGAGTGAAATGATCCAGTGAAGGGTGGCGTTCTGCGACTGCTCATCAGCCACCACTCTCCCCAGCTTCCATCCCGTCCGCCTTCGACCCACGCACCGTGGAGCGGGCGTGGTTCATGGCGTCCAGGTGGAGCGCGCCACTGTACGAACGACCTGGACGCCATGGGCCGCGTCTGCTCGGCTTTGCCTGGGTCGATGGTGGACGGGATGGAAGCCCTCCCCGCTCGCCACGATGGGCCCGCAGTCGCGTACGGCGCCCCCTCCATCCCAGAGTCAGAGCGCCCCCGCCGGAGGCATTGCCTTGTCCCTGGGCCGTTGCGTCGGGTGATCGCCGATTGGCCTCGGCCCTGTCCATGTGTGGGCGGGCGTCGGCGCAGCAGGGGGCGGAGCGGGCCGAAGGCAGGAGCGGCGCCCCAGGCGGAGCCGGGAAGCCCGCCCGGCGGAGCGAAGCGCAGCCGGGTGCCTTGATGAAGTAGGGAAAGTTCTACCGCGCTGAGATCAGGTGCTTGCCGTCGTGGCTCCGCACGTGTGGGCCGTTGTGGTCCAAGGCGTCCAGGAGCCGGATCGCGTAGACCTCGGCCATGCGCTCGCTGACCTCTTCGCGCGTGAGCCAGTCGACGGCGGTTGATTCGCTGGACGTGCGCTCGTGGCCGCCTGAAGGCTTGCAGCGGAAGACCAGGGCGACGATGCCCCTGGTGGTGTTTTTGTAGACGCCGGTGAGTTCATCCACCTCGACGTGGATGCCCGTCTCCTCCAGGACCTCGCGGGCAACGCCGGTCTCGGGTGCCTCGTCGAGTTCGAGTACGCCGCCAGGCAGTTCCCAAGTGCCGTTATCGGCGCGTCGGATCGCCAGGAGGCGCCCGTCCTCGCGCACCACCACCCCGGCCACGGACACCGAGTGCAGCGGTGGTGTTGAGGTTGCTTCCCGTGATGTACTCATGTACAGGAGCATAGGAGGAAGAGAAGGACTATGGGAACCGCGGTAGGAGGCGAGCGGTCCGTACCTCGGTACGTGCAGATCGCTGACGAGATCGTGCAGCAGATCCGGGCGGGCGTCCTCAAGCCTGGTGAGATGGTGCCGAGTGAGTCGGAACTCGTCGAGCGCTATCAGGTCTCGGGCGGGACGATCCGTAAGGCCATGGTCGAGGTACGCGCGAGCGGGCTCGTCGAGACGCGGCACGGTAAGGGCTCGATCGTGAAGGATCGGCCACCGGTACGGCATCGCTCCTCCGATCGCTTCCGGCGCTCGCACCGCAGGGGCGGCAAGGCCGCTTACCTCGCCGAATCCGCGCAGTCCGGCGCCACCGCCAAGGTGAGCGTCCTCTACATCGGCCCCATGGGCGCACCCAAGGACATCGCCGAGCGGCTGGGGGTCTCCGCCGGCACTCAGGTGCTGGCGCGGCGGCGCCTCTACTTCCGCAACGGCACGCCCGTGGAGACGGCGACGTCGTACCTGCCGTGGGACGTGGTGAAGGACATCCCCGAGCTGTTCGCCGAGAACCCCGGCGGCGGTGGCATCTACGCCCGACTCGAAGACCACGGGCACGAGTTCGCCGAGTACGTCGAGACGCTGCAAGCACGCCCGGCCTCCAAGGCGGAGGCATCGGAACTAGCGCTGAGCCCCGGCTCGCCAGTGGTTCACCTGATCCGAGATGCCGTGACGACAGAAGGCCGTGTGGTGGAGGTCTGCGACACCCTCATGGCCGCTGACCAGTTCGTTTTCGAGTACCGGATCCCCGCAGCCGACTGACGCGCGCTCAACTCCCCTCAGCCCGTCGCGAGTTCTTCTTCGCGGCGGGTTGACTCATGTATAGGAGTCAGGCACTCTTCTTCATGTCACTCATATACATGAGTGACGGAGTCCAGCCTCTATAAAGGAGTGATCTGCTGTGCGTCAGATTCCCGTCGACACCACCAGCGCGACCGTGATGGTCGCCAAGGCTCCGCAGCCGAAGGTCAAGGACCGCCGGACCGGCGAGATCGCCACCGACAAGGACGGCGTGACCCTGATGACCGTGGAGGTCATGTTCTCCACGCCGGAGGAGGTGGAGATCCTCAAGCTCACCGTTCCGCAGCCCGGCGTCTCCGAGGACCTGATCATGGGGACCCCGGTCGCCCTGACGGGCCTGGTCGCCTCGGCGTGGGAGAACGAGTTCAACGGGCAGAAGCGCCACGGGATCGCGTTCCGCGCGGTCGCCGTGACCTCGCTGGCCGCCGGTGCCTCGAAGCCCAAGGCGGCCTGACCATGACCGGGTTCACGGTCGCGCTGCTGCTGGTCGTCGCCTCCGCAGTGATCCTGCGGTGGCGGCGCCCCGCCTGGTACTGGCTGACCTTCGGCGTCACCATCTCCGCCGTTCGGGTCCTGGTCCGCTACGCCTCCGTGATGGACGCCTGCGGGCTGACCGTTCCGCCCTCGCGCTGGCGCCTGGCTCTGGCCCGGATGACCAACCGGCCCGCGCCGGACTCCCGTGTGCCGCGCATCCTGCGGCTGCGGCCCACCCGGACCGGCCTGGTCTTACGGATCAAGCTCCGGCCCGGACAGGACGCGTTCGACGTCTCGGCCGCAACGGACCGGCTGCGCCACTCCTTTGGGATGTACGGCGTGACCTCCCGTGAACTGCGGTCCGGTGTCGTCGAGTTGCGGATGACCGGCTACGACGTCCTCAAGCGGGTGCAGATGCCCGCCAAGACCAACCAGGCGCCCATGCGGGTCCCGGTCGCGCTCCGTGAAGACGGCTCGGTGCACTACCGCGACTACCGCAGCGTCCCCCACGGGCTCACGCTGGGGGCTACCGAGTCGGGCAAGTCCGTCTACCAGCGCAACCTGGTGGCGGGTCTGGCTCCGCACGACGTGGCCCTGGTCGGCATCGACTGCAAGCAGGGCGTCGAACTCTTCCCGCTGGCCCGCCGGTTCTCCGCGCTGGCCGACAACCCGGACACCGCGCTCGAACTCCTCGAAGCGCTCGTGACCCATATGGAGGACGTCTACCAGCTCATCCGCGCTCAGCAGCGGATCAGCGTCGCCGTGCCGGACGCGGAGATCGCCGCCGACATCTGGGACCTGCCCGCCGACCTGCGCCCGGTCCCGGTCGTGGTCCTGGTCGACGAGGTCGCCGAACTGGCCCTGTTCGCCACCAAGGACGAGGAGAAGCGCCGGGACCGCATCATCACTGCCCTGGTCCGCCTCGCCCAGCTCGGCCGCGCCGCCGGCATCTATCTGGAGATCTGCGGGCAGCGTTTTGGCTCCGAACTGGGCAAGGGCATCACGATGCTCCGCGCCCAGCTCACCGGCCGCACCGCGCACCGCGTCAACGACGAGCCCTCGGCGAACATGGCCTTCGGCGACATCGCCCCGGACGCCGTCCTCGCCGCCATCCAGATCCCCACCGACACCCCCGGCATCGCCATCACCGGCGACTCGACCGGCGGCTGGGCCCGCATCCGCGCCCCGCACACCTCGCTGCGCCAGGCCGTGAACCTCTGCAACAAGCACGCGGACCGCACCCCGGACCTGCCCGCCCTGGCGGCCTTCCGGCCCGCGGTTGCCCCGCTGCCCTCGGCCCGCGTGCCGCTGTCCAAACCAGCCCCGGCCACCGCCTGACCTCCCCCTGCTTCCCCGGTCGGTGCGACCGCCTTCGCGCCACGTCCCTACCCCCTCCATGCCTTATGACAGGAAGGAGCGCCCGATGTTCTGCGAGCACTGCGGCGACGTCGACGGCGACGAGACCGGCATCGACCACGACGAACGTGACTGCCCCTGGTACGACACCGACGACGGCGGCGCCGTGACCATCGACGCTGCCGAGCTGGCCGACATCCTCCAGAGGGTGGCCGACGGCTCCCCGGCCATGCGGGCCGCGATCGGCCTCCTCATCGACCACGGCCTGTGGATCAAGCGGCTGGCCGAACGGCCCGGCCTGCTGCTGATCGACTACTCCGGGCCCGCCCCGGAGCCGTACGGCATCGACTGGCTCAAGGTCGTCGAGGCGCTGGCCGCACAGGATCTGCCCGCCTCCAGCGGGGAACTGCGCATCCTGGCCATCGCCGCATCGCTAGCCGACACCGCCGCCCGCATCCCGCTCGGCGACGCGGTCAGCGGCCTGGACGCGACCAACCTCGACCGGGTCCTGACCGCCATCGCCCAGGCCAACGGCCGCCCCCTGGCGAGGTGACCATCATGGCCGCGCGACTGCGTATCGATGCCGTCCTGGTCCAGGCCGTCATCGCCGGGGCGCTGTCCTTCGCCCACCTGCACGACCTGGCCGCCGCTGCCGGACAGGACGGCTGGAAGGCCTGGGCCTACCCCGTCTCGGTCGACCTGCTGCTGGTCGCCGCCTGGCGACGGCTGCGTTCCGATGGCCCGTCCCGGCTGGCCTGGTCCTGGTTCCTGATCGCCCTGGTCGCCTCGCTCGGCGCCAACGTCGCCACCGCCGGACTCCTCGACCTGGGCGACGTACCGGCCTGGCTGCGCATCCTGGTCGCCGCCTGGCCCGCGATCGCCTTCATGGGCGGCACCCTCCTCGCCCACTCGCCTGGAGACCGGGTGCCGGATCCGCCGGCACCCGCAGCCCCCACCCCAGAACCCGAACCGGCTGCCGAACAGGCGGAGTTGGACGCCTCCCCGGCGCCTGAGGTCGAGGAAGCTCCCGCGCTTCCCGCGCCTGAGCCCGTCCCGTCTCCGCCCACGGTTTCGGCTCCGCCGGTCCCGACCGCGCTGGTCGACCACGCCCGCAAGGTCGCCGACGACCACCACGCCCGCACCGGGACCCGCATCGACACCGACACCCTGCGCGCCCGGCTCGGCGTCCCGTCCCACCTCGCCGACGCCATCGCCGCCCAACTCACCTAACCCGAAGGGAGATCCACCGTCATTGCCTGCCCGCGACCACTTCCACTCCGTGATGCGGATCGGACCGGTGCAGATCGGCACCCACCGCGACCGCAACGGCCAGACCAAACACGCCGCCGTGTGCACCGCCGACCGCTGCGGCTGGTCCGCCGACTACTCCAGCCCCTCCGCCGCCCAGCTCGCCGCCCGCACCCACCGCTGCAAGGTCCGCTGAGGAGACCCCCATGGACGTCCCGCTCTGGCTCGCCCTGCTCGTCGTCGGCTACCTCGGCGTCAAGCTCATCCGCCCGCCCTGGTGGCTCATCGCCGTGCTGCTGCTCGGCGGCTACCTCCTCGCAGACAGCGTGTTCGCCCCGCTCATCGACTCCACCGTCAAGTAACCCGCCACAGAAGGGAGTTCCACCATGCTTCGCCCCAAGGTCCCCACCAACCCGATGCCGACCGGCATCGTCACCCCGCCCGCCGTCGTCCAGCACACCCCGCCACCCGCGCCCGTCGCCCCGGCACCCACCCGACCCACCATCCAGCTCACCCCCGGCGCCGTGGTCGCCGTCGTCGGTGGCGGCACGGCCGTGGTCCTGGTCGTCGGCGCCGTCCTCGTCTCCATGCTCCTGGCGGTCGCCATCACCGGCGCCTCGCTCGCCATCTGCGCGCTGGTCATCCGCTCACTCGTCAACACCGACGCCCACCGTCGCTGACCGGCCCCCGGGCGGCCTCGATACCGCCAAGCATCCGCCGCCCGGGAGCCGTGCCCCTGTCCGAACCACAGATCCGGAAGGAACCCCCAGCATGACCGACCGCACCACACCGCCGCGCCGTATCTGCCCCCACTGCGACGGCTTCGCCTCCGCCGCCATCACCTCCGGCGGCCGCGACCGGCACGGCCACCTGCGCACCGTCACCGCCGACTGTCCGGCCTGCAAGGGCACCGGATTCGCCCGCACCGCCCGTATCCGGGAGGGCGCCCGTGCCTGACACGCTGCTCGACCCGACCACCCTCGGCGACCTGCTGAGGGTGGCTTCGGCCTCCGACTACGACCGCTGGCACGAGCAGATCCGCCGCACCGGCGGCTGCGCCGACCCGATCCACCTCACCGGCTGGACCCTCACCAGGGACAAGACGACCGGCGAGACCCTGCACCACTACTCCACCGAGAACGAGCCGGGCGGACGGCTCCGTGTCGCGTGCGGTAACCGCCGCGCCTCGCGCTGCCCGTCCTGCGCCTGGACGTACGCGGGCGACACCTACCACCTCATCCGCGCAGGGCTCGCCGGAGACGACCGCCGGGACATCCCCGCCACCGTCCGCGATCACCCGCGCGTCTTTGCCACCCTCACCGCCCCGTCCTTCGGCCCGGTCCATAACCGGCCCGACCGTGGCACCTGCCGCTGCGGCACCCGCCACGCCGCCGACGATCCCATGCTCGGCACGGCGCTCGATGCGGCCACGTACGACTACGCGGGCGCCGTCCTGTTCAACAACCATGCCGGGCAGCTGTGGCAGCGCTTCACCAACCGGCTCCGCCGCGAGATCGCCGCCCGCGCACACCTGACCCAGCGGGAACTGAAGGAATGCGCCCGGCTGTCGTACGGCAAGGTCGCCGAGTTCCAAAAGCGCGGCGCCCTGCACTTCCACGCCGTGATCCGCATCGACGGCCCCGAGGGACCCGACACCCCGCCGCCGTCCTGGGCGACGGTCGACCTCCTCGCCGACGCCGTCCGCGCCGCTGCCGCGCACTCGTACACCTCGGTCTCGGTCCCGGCCGCCGATGACCAGCCTGCTCGTACCTTTCGGTGGGGCACCCAGCTCGACGTCCGGCCGGTCAAGGCCTTCGGCGACGGCTCCGACATCACCGAACAGGCCGTTGCCTCATACGTCGCCAAGTACGCCACCAAGGCTGCCGAGAACACCGGCACGCTAGATCGCCGCATCGGTGAACTCGCGGAGCTCGACCGCCACCAGGTCCCCGACCACACCCGCCGCCTCATCAAGGCCTGCAAGGAACTCGACCCCCTGTATCCGGACCGGCGCCTCTGGGCCTGGGCTCACATGCTCGGTTTCCGCGGCCACTTCTCCTCCAAGTCCCGCCGCTACTCGACCACCCTCGGCGAACTGCGCCAGGCCCGCGCCGACTTCCGCGCCGCGCAGGAGCGCGAAGCCCTCAGCCTGGAGGACCGCGAGCCGGACACCGTCCTGGTCCTCGCCGACTGGCAGTACGCCGGACACGGCCACACCCCCGGCGAATCCGCCCTCGCCGCCACCATCGCCCGCGACCTCCAGCTCAACCGCGAGACCGCCCGCGAAGAACTCGCCGCCCTGGAAGGAGAACCGGCGTGAAAGACGAGTTGATGACCGTTCCGGAAATCCTTGCTGAGCTCAAGGGAGTCTCACGCCGGACCTTCTACCGCTGGCGCGAATTGGGGCAGGCTCCTCAGGCTTTCAAGTTGCCCAATGGTGAACTGCGGGTGTGGCGGAGCGACTTCACGGCGTGGCTGAACAGTCGAGAGAGGGCAGCGGCATGAAGTCACTCGACGTGAAGGTCTGGGGCGTTCGGAAGAGGAACACCAAGAAACCGTCCTATGACGTCAGGTGGATCGTTGCCGGGAACGTGTGCTCCGAGCAATTCCGCACCAAGGGACTTGCTGACAACTACCGTTCCAAGCTGCTTCGTGCAATGCGCGATGGCGAGGAATTCGACACGGCGACCGGGCTGCCTGACTCGATGGTCGAAAAGGCGCCCTCCATGACGTGGTACGCGTTCGCGCTGAAGTACCTCGCCATGAAGTGGCCGCACGCTGCGCCGAACACGCGCGACGGGATCAACGAGGCATTGACCGCTGTCACGGTGGCTCTCCTCGACGACCGTCCCGGACGGCCAGCCGACAACCTGCTCAGGAAGGCGCTTCGCAACTGGGCCTTTGTCCTCCCTGGCCCCGATGACCGCGAGTTGCCGACAGAGATCGCGAACACGCTGCACTGGGTGGCCAAGGCGTCGCGCCCGCTCTCAGATCTCACTGATGCAGCACTCGGCCGCGCCGTTCTCGACTCCTTGAAACTCAAGCTCGACGGAACCGCGGCTGCGGCGGAAACCGTACGGCGTAAGCGGCGGACGCTGGTCAATGCGATGCACTATGCGGTGGATCTCGGGGAATTCAAAGAGAATCCGATCACTGCGGTTCGCTGGAAGAAACCGAAGGTGGTCAAGGAAGTAGATCCCCGAGTCGTGGCCAATCCCGAACAGGCTCGTGCTCTGCTGGCTGCGATTTCATACGTCGGCGGATATGGCCGTGCGCGTGGCCGTCGACTGGTCGGTCTGTTCGCCTGCATGTACTACGGCGCCTTTCGCCCGGCTGAGGCTGTGGGCCTCAAAGAGGCGGACCTGAAGCTGCCGGAAACGGGTTGGGGAACCGCTCTGCTGAACCGCACTCGCCCCAGCGTCGGCAAGCGCTGGACCGACTCCGGCGAAACGCACGACGATCGCGGGCTCAAGAACCGGCCCGTCGAAGAGGTCCGGCCCGTACCGATCCCGCCCCAGCTCGTGGCGATCCTCCGGGACCACCTCGACACCTTCGGCGCTGCGAAGGACGGGCGGCTGTTCACCAACGAGCGCGGGGGAGTGGTCGGCTCATCGACGTACTACCGCGTCTGGCAGGAGGCTCGCGCGCTGGCACTCCCGCCGGCCGTTTTCGCCTCGCCGCTTGCTGCCCGGCCGTACGACCTGCGGCACTCGGCGCTGTCGACCTGGCTCAACTCAGGCGTTGACGCGACCGAGGTTGCCGAGCGTGCGGGGAACAGTGTCGAGGTCCTGCTGAGCCGCTACGCGAAGTGCATCGATGGCCGACAGGAGATCGCCAACCGCAAGATCGAAGAGTTGCTGCGCGAGTACGAGTGACCTCGCGTGAGTAGCGCGTGAGCCGCGCTAGGCTTCAGGCCCCCGGATTCGTCCGGGGGCCTTCGCCGTTCCTGGGGCTGACCAGGGACGATGCCTCAAGATCGTGTCCACGAATAGTCCACGGACGCCGACATAGGGCCGCTCAGGGCTGCATACGGCTGCACACACGCAAAGACCCCGCACACAGCGAACTCGCTGGTCACGGGGTCTTTAGGCACCTCAGAAAGGGTGCCCCCGGCAGGATTCGAACCTGCGCACACGGCTCCGGAGCCCGGATGAGGCCGTTCGTCTTTTGGTGCTCTGACCTGCGGGGAGTGGGCGCGATGGGGCCCACTGGGCAAGATCATTACGCCCCTATTACGTGGGCGGCCTGTCGAGCGGCGGGGTGGCGCCGTATGGTCGAAGGCATGATCTCGGGCAGCGGCGGGGACCAGGACGGCGGCACGGAGTTCACAGCGGAAAGCCTCGGGGTGGTCCTGCGTGAGGCGTGCGCGACGGTCCAACTGGATTCGGACGGTGCCGAGTTGCTGCGGCTCGGCTCCAACGCCGTGTACCGCTTATCGGCGTCGCCGGTCATCGTCCGGGTTGCCCGCGACCCCGATGTTCTGGAGGAGATGGAACGGGCCGTGCGGGTGGCGCGGTGGCTGGAGGTGGAGGACCTTCCGGCTACTCGGGTGCCGGCCGGGGTCATGCAACCGCTGGTGGTCGGCGGCAGGGTCGTGACGTTCTGGGACAGTGTGCAGGAGCATGAGGAGTTCGGGACGGTGGGTGAGCTGGCCGACCTGCTTCGCCGTCTGCACTGGCTCGAAGAGCCGGAGTCTCTGCGGCTGCCGTACTTCGATCCCTTCGCGAAGCTGTGGGCGTCGCTGCGGCAGATGGACGGCGTCACGGAGGACGACCGCACGTTCCTGGAGGAGCGGGCCGGGAAGCTCAACAAGGACTACGACCGACTCGACTTCGTCCTTCCCTTCGGCATGATCCATGGGGACGCGAACATAGGCAACGTGCTCCGTCACCGGGACGGCCACGCCGTTCTGATCGACCTCGACGGCTTCGCGCTGGCTCCTCGCGAATGGGACCTGATCCTGACGGCCATGTTCTACGAGCGGTACGGCTGGCATACGCGGGCGGAGTACAGGGAGTTCGTGCACCGCTACGGCTTCGACCTGCTGAACTGGCCGGGCTACGAAGTGCTCGCTGATCTGCGTGAGTTGATGATGGTCATCTGGGTCGGACACCAGGTCGCGACGAGTGAGAAGTCCGCCGAGGAGTTCGCTCGGCGTGTGCGGTCGCTGCGTACCGGTGTCGGCCGCAAGGAGTGGAAACCGTTCTGAGAGGGCGTCAGCGGTTGTTGGCCGAGTCGGCTGCGATCCACAACCTGTGTTCTTCGGCTTGCTCCTGGAAATCGCGTACGACGCTGCTGTCTCCGGTCCGTGAGAGGTGCTGACGGAAGTCAGCGAGGTAGCTCACACATCGTGCGGACTTGAGCTGTTCGCCGAGATCCAGCGCGTCAAGCGCCACGCGGCAGGCTTCTTCCAGATCACCCGCGCGTAGGTGAGCGTCGGCGAGAACCATCGTCGCGAAAAAGTCGCTCCGGACATGGTCGCCACTCACGGCATTCGACGCGTGGGCGACAGACTGACGGGCGCTGTTGACATCACGGAAGCAGTGGGCGGCCTCGGCAGCGAGTTCCGCTTCGTCGAAGTAGGTGATCCACTCGGGCTCGTCGTCGCTGTTCCGGCTCTCCAGGGCATGTGCCGCTGCGGCGAGGGCGAGTTCACACGCGCGGGTGTCGCCGGTACGGGCCAGCGCGCGGGCCTCCATGGCGTGGAACTGCGCGCGCAGAGTCGGCGTGGCCACCGGTGAGATGCCCATGAGCGCTGCTCGGGCGAGCGTGGCGGCCTGCGTATAGCGGCCAAGGAACGTGGCCTGGTGGCTCATCGCGGACAGGATGCTTCCAGCAAGGCGGCGGTCGTTGGCGTCCTGGGCGAGTCGGAGAGCTTGAAGGAAGTACCGCTGAGCGAGACCGTGATGGCAGGTGTCGTATGACATCCATCCGGCGAGGAGCGTTGCCTCAGCGGCGGTGGAGAACAGGGCCCGTCCGACTGCCTCGGTGTATCTGCCGTTCAGCAGCGGCGCAACGTCACGGCTGAGGTATTGGATCACGGCGAGCCGTGCGTGATCCCCTCCGAACTGGTCGTCGAGCTGCGCGAACATGTCGGCGGTCGTCTTGACCGTGGCCACATCGGCGAGCCCGACGTGTGTACGGTCGTCCTGCGGTGCGCTGGGGAACGACGGCTCGGGAGCGACGAGCCACCGTAACGAGGCTTCGTTCCAGGCAGGTTCTGATGGCTGGGCCTCGAACAACGGCTCATAGCCATTGAGATCGGCACGCCATAACCGACCGACGGTCTCGATCGCGGCATCCGGACTCGCGGGGTACCCGGCTTCCAAGAGGGCCAAGTCCTCGCCGTTGGCATAGTTCAGCCCGAGTTCCGCGGCGCTCATTCCGAGGGCATCGCCGAGAAGCGGCCCGTAGAAATCGTCGGGGACGCTGTGGCCGTTCTCCCAACTGGCTATACGCCGCTTCACGCTGGCGTCCGCCGGGAGCTGGTGCCCACGCCGTTCGGCGGCCTGACGCAACTCGCGTACGAGGCGCAGTTGACTCCACCCTCGGGAGGTACGGGCTTCACGTAAGCGGACGCCGATCGGCTGCATCGGAAACGTGCCTCTTCTTTCCCTCTCGTGTGTCGGGCAACAAGCCAGTCCCACGTCGAATGTACGCGCTGCCAGGCGTCGCGTACGAGCCGTAGCCGAAGTTGCCCGTCCTACTTGGAGGGTGACGGGGGATGACACATGGACACGGACCACGTCATCCCCTGTCACCACTCGTCATCTGCCCAGCTCAGGGGCCATGGGCCGAGTCTGGATCTGCGACGGCAAAGAGGTCGTCGGCGCATCCCGACCGAGGTGAGATGACGTGCAGAGGATGACCAGGAGAGGCGTTGAGTGGCTGTCTGCTGCCGCTGACGATCCGGAGATGTGCAGGGCGCGCTGGGCGGACGATCCGCGTGCGCCCTGCATGCTGCCGACGGGGCGTCTCTTCGACGTGGTGGTGCTCGACTACCGCACTGGCTTGGAGACCTTCGACCAACTCGTACGCCGAGACATGCCGCTCGGCCCGGTCATGGTCGACCACGCGGCCCAACGAGTCGGCTTCTTCCTCAACTCCCAATTGCGTGAGCGCTTCGTCCGCTTCCTGACCAGGGCAAGCGAGAACCCGCCTCCGTACAAGTACCTGAGCAAGGACGCGTTCGTCGTCGTGCCGGGTCCCATGCCTATGTCCGGCGACCGCTACCAATGGCTTCATGCCCCGGTGCGTCGCCCGGAGGCTGACCCACTGCGCCCGGTCGCGCTGGCGTTCATGCTCGTGGCCGCTGCCGAGCTGCTGGAACGGATTGATCACTACGGCGAGCAGTACCCGAACCCGGAGGCAGCGGCGGCGGACGTCCTGGAAGGTGCGGCGGCCGATGAACGGTGAGGGCGAGGAGCGCCACGACACGGCCCGATGGTCGCCGCTTGAAAGCGAAGGGTGGTACGCCGCGCGCGGTGCAACGAGCGTGCTTCGCGACGTACTGACGGCGGCAGGCATGGAGAAGGACTTCCCCTATCTGCGGGCGGACTTGAACGCGTTTGGCCATGGGCTGATCGAACTCGGACGTGTGTCACCGGAGACAGCGGAGCGGTTGGCGGAGCTGCTGAAACGCGCGCTGTCCTGCCCGCAGGGTGCGGACTGTGCGAGCAGCGGACCGACGGACTTACGAGAGAGCTAAGAGGTGAAGAAGACGTGACGGATCGGCGAGGAGTGGTGGCAAAGCGGGCCGAGAACCTGGCGCCCGGTGTGCCTTACGTTCGGGGTTGGTTTCGCGCTCGCCGCGGTGCTGAATCGCTGGCGCGACAACTGACTGCGCTCGGCCTGGAGTCGGACTTTCCCGGCCTCAGCGCCGACGTGAACGTCTTCGGTGACGGCCTGGTGCGTCTCGGCTCGATCAGGCCGGAGGCGGCGGCGCTGCTAGCTGAGTTGATCGCCTCGGGACTGGCCGCGGAGATGGCGGATGGGACGGTCACCCACGAAGACGAACACAGGGACGTTCCGACGGCCTGAAGTCGCTGCCCTCAACTCCGGTCCGATGGGGTCGACAGAGGCTCCCCTCCTGCGGCGGACCGGACTCTGGCCCTGTGCGCCGGCCGCCTCCGATACGGCAACCGACGCGCAGGGCTTCGGCATGTTGCTAAACGTCTCGCATCGGGTGGTCGACTCCGACCGCCCGGCCGGGACCGGCGCCCTAGCGCCGCAGCCCGGACGGGACGGCGGAGGCGACCATCCCCACGCATACGAGACCTGGTCAACGGTGACAGCCTGCGCTCTCAGCTTGGGAAGCTGCGATCATTTGCAGGGCGGCTCGGGCGCTGACCTGGGCGAACGGCCGGTTTGCGGCGCTTGCGGGTTCGACCGCTTTCACCGTGGTTCCCCGCTCGATCTGGTGCGGTTGTGGTGCGGCGCTTGGACAGCGGCTGTACCCACAGACCGGAACCGAAGCGGCCCGGCCTGCGCCGAGTCGCCTCATGGTGGTGCAGCCTTCTGATCTGTAGTTCTATGTTGAATGGTCACCGTCGGTCATATCAGTCGCGCGACAGGCCCGGAGCGGACGCCACTGGGCGGGGCTGGCTGCCGTGGTTGCTGTACTTCTCTGCTGTACAGCCGGGTCCGGCGGATCGATCGATGTGGCTGAGGTGCCACGCTGCTGTTCTGTGATCAGTAGCATCGTCTCGCCGAACGCTAGGACATCGGGACGCAGGGGGCGTGGTGCTGGAGAGCTTGGTGACGACGGCCGCTGGTGCCCTATTAGCCACGGTGGGTGTGCTGGTCGGCGGTGTTGTCACTCGCCGCGCCCAGGATCAGCAGTGGATACGTGACCAGCAACTCGCCGCCTATCAGGAACTGTTCAGCCATTACGCCAAGTTCACGATGGAACTCAGGCGGGCACACGGTGATGGACGGGGCTGGGACTACGACTGGGGTGAGTGGAGCGCGGCTCTGATGCGTGTGAGCCTGATAGCTCCCACTGAAGTCGCCACGGAGATCGACAATTTTGGCCGCGCCATCAACTCCTTCCTGGACCAGGTGGAACGAGGGGAACGCACCCCACTGCGCAACCCTCTCAGTCCGGAGGAGTTCGAAATGGCCCGACAAGAACCCGCCCTGGCGCAGGTGAGACTGGTCAACGCCATACGTCGTTCACTCAACAATGATCATCAGGGGCTGTCGTTCGGGATAGGAGGGTAGGACGTATCGACCCCTGACTTCTCCTGAGCGCCGCTTTAGGAGAGAGGCTGGGGAAATCTGCCGGTGACCTGCAGATTCACTGGCCGAGCTAACAGGTGGGGATGCGCCCGCTGGCTACCCTGGTTGACCGCAGCTGCCCCCTGCATCTGGCACGGTTGTGGCACGCGACCTCTTGGCCGTGTCCTATGGGTCAGGGAGCTCTCGCCTGGGTCGTCTTCGGGTTGCCTCCGCAATGTCAGCTCTCAGCGGCCGGTCCCTCAACTGAGGGCAGAGAGAAGGTGACCACAACCGCGACAGCAAGCCACGTCACCATGCCCGCCAGAAGTGCCACGAAGACGGTCGCACCGCGCCCTGCGGCCAGCAATCCGGCGAGTGTGACTCCGTTGAGCAGACCGGCTGCTGTACCGACCGCGCTCTGCCACGGCGCCCGGCGGACCACAGACTCGACGACACGCCGCAGTGCTGCGGCGATGAGGGACAGCAGTGGGCCAACGAGCACGAGGGCCAATAGTGCCGTCCACCACGGCGATGGGGGCCAGAAGAGCAGAAATCCTGCCGTGAGCACCGCACACAGCATTGCCATACCGATGGGGAGTTCATCGGCGTCGCCCTCGCGCACACCGCTGTCGGGAGGAGCCCATATATACGCATCCAGTCCTACTGCTACGAAAGCCAGTACGCACACTGCGGATATCCAGAAAGGAGACCAACTGGTCAGAACGCTGAACTGGGCGTAGATGCAGCCAGCAGCGAGTAGGCCGCTCCAGGCACTTGTCCGACCAGTCATCGGAACCGTTCGTACGGCCGCAGCTCTGGAGGAATCCTGCTCGGTTACTGGAGCCGTTCTTCGCAAGGGTGCCGACTCCGGTGCACGAGTGGCATCGGCCGTAGGCGCCTGGGATAATTCCAATGCGTCAGGGAGAGGACGGCCAAGTTCGTACCGCACACCGATCAGTCGATCGATTACCTCTTGGGCATCGGCCGGGCGCTGGTGCGGCTCCTTTTCTAAAAGGTGCAGGATGAGTCGGTCGAGGTCATCCGGTACATCAGGGCGCAAGGCGCGGACTGGATCCGGTTGGCGGTTGATGTGTTGGGCCAGCACCGACCACCCGGCCCCCTCGAATGGAGGGGCTCCGGACAGGAGCTCATAGAGAAGGCAACCCAGCGAGTACAGGTCACTGCGCCCGTCGATGCTGCGGTCTCCACGGGCCTGCTCAGGGGACATATACGCCGGGGTGCCGATCGTTGCGCCGGTCCCTGTCAGTCCGGGCCCGGACTCCTCTACCAGCCGGGCGATACCGAAGTCACAGATTTTGACATCGAGTTCCCCTTCGCCGCACACCATGATGTTGGCTGGTTTGATGTCACGATGAACGACACCAGCACGATGGGCCGCTGCGAGACCTTCGCAGATCTGGATACCCCACTCCACCACCGCATCGATAGCCGGCTCTCCCGTGGTTGAGAACGCGGACATAGGACGGCCTTGCACGAGCTCCATTACCAGGAAGAGGAGTGGATGACCATCGGCCTCGGCCTCGCCGTGGTCGTGGACTGTCACGATGCGTGAGTGGGCCAGACGAGCCGCACTACGGGCCTCCTTGCGGAAGCGTGCGGCTAACTGTCCATCTTCGTGCGGACCTTGGGCGATGACCTTGACAGCCACCTCTCGGTCGAGCCGCGTATCGACGCCCCTCCAGACCTCCCCCATCCCGCCCGCCCCGAGACGCTGTACCAGCCGATAGCGGCCTTCCAGTACCGCTCCGCGCACCCCGAACCTCCATCCCCGTTTCGGTACCACCCGTGATGCGAGTGGCACAGTCTGCCCGGACCCGCCGTCGAATGGCAGCCTACGGATACCTCCCCAAGAACCGCACGGGGTGGGGCGCATGAGGCTCAGGCGGGCGATGGACGCACCCCAAATGCCTTGCCGCAGCCCGTGGTCCCTGTACTCAGCCGCAGGACGTCGATTGCACCACCGTTGCTTTGCGGCCCATGTTGTTGACCTGGTCCTTCGTCGTTGAGCATGTGACGAGAATCGCCCCGTGCTCGCAGCTTGGGAAGCTGCGATCATTCGTGGCTGGCTTGAGCGCTGACCTGGGCAAACGGCTGGTCTGCGGCGTCATCAACGGCGCCTGCGTTCCCCGTGATTCCCCGCCGTTCCCCGCCCGAACTGGTGCGGTTGTGGTGCGGGGCGGGATCACCGGCAGGTCCGTTGTCAGTGCCTGCGGCTACGGTCTCAAGCGCGCGGTCGGCTTCCGGGGGTTCCAGCTCTGAAGGGAATGGTTGCATCCCCGGCCTGTCTGGGGGCGGCCCGGAGACTCGTCCGGGACCTAACCGACGGTCGGGCTTCGTCGATGGCCAGCAGACAACCTGCCAGCGCCGGCCGCGCACCACTTCTCGTCTTGGCAGAGGGGGGCGCACGCTTTCCAACTGTGGTGCCGACGTCGGCTGGTTGGCGACTGAGTGCCCCGTGGTTCCCCGCAGGATCTGGAACACGTCTGGCACGCCTATGTCCTTGTCGCGTGCCACCACAAGGCGGCTGCTGGCGGGGGGGAGTTGGCTTCCGAAATGCTACATCGGAAGACTGTACGGATACGGGCTGTCCTGCGTTGGGAAGACTGCCCCGAGGAGAGGGGAGGCGGCCAGGGATGAGTGCCCTCACGCAACAGATCTTGACCATCGCGAGCGTCGTCGTAGGTGTACTTGCCTCTTTTGTGGCAACCAGCCTGACTGAACGTTCTAGGTGGAAAAGGTCCCAAGCGGCCCGGTGGGACGAAAAGCGCCTCACGGCCTACGCCGAATACGGCAACGCCGTGAAATTGGGCGTGCGTTTGTGCTACCGGATTGCTGCGGCAAGGAACTTGGTTCCGACAAGCCAGCCGATTGAGATACAAAATGGCCTTAGCGCTCTTGCCGAGGCGGAGAATGAACGCACGGCTAGGTGGGAGACCGTTTTGCTACTGGGGGAACCGGCCACGATATTAGCAGCTCGAAAATGGCACGAGGCGGTCTGGAAACTAGAGCTGCTCATTAGGGAAGATGGTGTGGAACCTGCAGCCTTCGTTGAGGCTTACAAAGAGAGCGTTCGACTGCGGAATGTATTTTACGGCTGTGCGCGGCTTGATCTCGGCGTACTCAGCGGTGACATTCCAGAACCTGCTTTCGGGAGTCTCCGGCTGACTGACAATGTCGTCCCAAGGGGTGACTAGAAGGCTCCAGCGCCTTACTAGGAGCCACTTGCTGAATGAACACCGCTTTAGGAGTTCGATCCGAGTCTGCTCCGGCTACTGCCGTCGACTGGCGCGGCAGCCGGACAGAGACGCTGACGTACACCTCTGTCTGGCGTCGTTGATGTCAGCTGTGGATGTCAGAACTCAGTTTGCTGACGCCTGCCTACGGTTCTGAAATTCCTCGTACTTGGCTGTGAAGACGTAGATGTAGTTCAACAGAGCCTCGGCAAGAGACAACGCATCCGCTGCGTCTTCCCGGCTCACCGATTCCTCGCTGAAGTGCGCGCCTTGGTTGCCTAGCACTCTCAACGCCTGTGCCCAGTCGAAGAGGCGGCCCTCGATCTTCCCGTTATCGCGGAGTTCCTGGAGTGCCTGGAAGAGGGCCTTCTTCTGCGTGCCCTGCTCGATGCACATGCCTTCCAGCGTACGGCGGACCATGACGGCAGCTGCCGTGTACAGGTTGGCATCGAAGCATGCACGCGCTTCCACCATCTCGCGCGCTATCGATGCTGGGATGCCCGGAGCAAGTGCGGTGACCTGGGGCCACAATCGTTGAGGCTCGTTCGAGTCGTCAGAATCTACGGGCTCGTTCCAGAGCTGGGGTTGTCCGCACGCCAGGCAACCCCAGAGCTTGAAGTCAGCTGGGCGGCCAGCTTGGTCTGGTGACCTGTCGCGGAGTATGACCCATTCGCCAAAAAGGGACTTTTCCTCGCACTGCGGACACTCAAGTAACCGCATTTCTTGGCCCATGCATACCCCCAGATTCGGTGTGGCCGACTGCCGAGCCTAGCGTGCACGAGGTCGGTGTAGCGGCTTTGGGCGGGAGCTGCCATGGGGCGAGAGATCGGGGCCCGTAAGCTTGCCGCGCGCACGCCCAACGGTGGCAGATCTCCGATGCCGTGACGGCCGTACGGGCGGGCACAGAACCTCTCGCCCGAGATCGTCGGCGCCATGCCCGTAGTGAAGCAACTCGTGTCCGACCTGCTGACCATGAGCCGGCCACCCACCGAAGACCTGCGAGTACTGGCAGCCGAGCTCGGCGTGCACGAAGCAGCAGTCTGAAGCTTGTGGTGCGCAGTTGGCTGCTTGAGCGAACCCACGAGTCCACGAAGTCGATCAATCAGCAGCGAGACAACAGCTCCCGTGATCTACCCAGCTGGCGATGAACTCGTCAAACTTCTGTCCATGGACCAGGGGGTTGCTGCTGTGTGGGCTGCGGGTGTGGCCGGTTTCGCAAGTGCGGCAGGTGCTGCCATAGGGGCAGGTGTGACGGTGCGTGGCGCTCGAAGTCAGGTGCTCCAGCAGAGCAAGCTCGACTCAAGTAGGCAGCGGAGAGAGGAGCTCAAGCAGAACTGCACAGCCTTCCAAGCGACACTCCGCGAGGCGCTGTTCGCTCTGGAGGAGTCAGCGGAAGCGATGCGTGACACTACCTCGGGCGAGGCGCATAACCGGCTTCGGAAAGCCATACTGTCGGTGCACACTGGCCACTTTGACCATGTGATGACGTATGCGACGGGCAGCATAGTGAACGTCTCGGCTGAAGCGTTGGTTCGGCTCCAAAGCGCCGCCCGCGCTCTCGATGCCCTCCGCCGGAACCCTGCTGAAGCTACGCGGGATTCACCGTCGTACCTCCATTGGCTCGACCAACAGCGCAGCTACCTCGGCGCGTACGAGATGTTCTGTAAAGAGGTTCAGCAGGTCACCAACGAAGCATGGCCCACTTGATCGTTGTTTCGACAACGGAATCCCACGGGTGCACCGGCAAAATTCGAGCATGCACACGCGGCTCCGGAGGGCGCTTCGGTCCTACGAAACATTGCTGGTCAGGGCCACGTCTGCGACCGGTTGAGCGGGACCTGTCCACAGATGGTCCACGACGACCTGCCGGAGCAGTACCTGCTGCAAGTTGAGTGTGTCCGTCGGAGCCCAGCGGTGCGCGACGATGTGGTTCAGGCGTCGGCCATGGGGGCAACGTGACTGGCAGCCCTCGGTGGCGCAGACAACCCTCTTGACCCTGGACCCTGGTGGGTCGGGTGTGTCTGTTCCTCGGCTCGGAACAGTAGCCGAGGACTACGATCTTCCTGCACGGCGCGGGACACCTTGGGGGTGGTGAGGCGTGGACTTGCTCGATCTGCGAAAGCTGTCTGACCTGGACTTCGAGAGTCTATGCAAAGACATGTTTGAACGCCTACTTGGTGTGAGGCTTGAGATCTTTTCAAGCGGGCCGGACGGCGGCATCGATCTCCGTTACATTGGGCCCAACCAGAAAATTGTCATCCAATGTAAGCACTGGATGAAAAGCGGGCGCACCAAACTTATTGGGCACTTGTTGGCCAGCGAACTTCCTAAGTTGGATCGAATTCGCCCAACGCCGATGCGCTACATCTTGGCTACCTCGGTCGAGATGACGCCGGCCGCCAAGGAGAAGATTCTCGACGGGTTTCGTCCATACATTCAAAGCACCGGGGATATCTATGGAATCTCCGAGATCACGTCGTTCTTGCAAAATAACCCCGAAGTAGTTCGCAAGAATATGAGGTTGTGGCTCAACGACGCCACGATCCTTGAGGCTATGATCTCAAAGAATGTGATTCAGCGATCACTTCATCTCGCTGACGACATTAAGGATACGCTCCGCACGTATGCGCCAAGTGTCAATTTGCGGAAAGCGATGAACCTCGTGGAGAAGAATCACGTGGTTTTAGTATCGGGACCGCCAGGCGTCGGTAAGACGACATTGGCTCAGGTAATCTGTGCGCATTATGCGGATCGCGGATTCGAAGTTGTTGAGGTATCCGAAAACGTCGAAGATGTCTACCGGGTCTGGCATGATGGCGAGCCGCAGATATTCATCTACGATGATTTTCTTGGCCAGACATCGCTAGATGATAAGTTGCATAAGAATGAAGACAGTAGGCTTCTCTCCTTGATTCGTCGAATCCGCAAGGATTCCACGAAAAGGTTTGTCTGTACGACTCGCGGATATGTCCTTCAGCAGGCGCGGCAAAGGTATGAGCGCATGGATCGAGGGGATCTCGATCCTCTCACGTTTACCGTCGATCTAGATATTCTTGGACGGGAAGAGAAGGCCCAGATTCTCTACAATCATGTCTACTGGTCGGAATGGCCGACGTCTGCAAAGAGGGATTTCTCGCGGCCGGATGTGTATCGCCCGATTATTAGGCATGAAAGCTTTAACCCCAGGGCTATCTCTGACCTCATCTCTGTTCCGTTCAATCCTGATCTGGGCGAACCCGGGGCGCAAGTTGTAGCAGCCCTGAACGACCCCATGGGGCTGTGGAGGCACGTTTTTGACCACCAGCTGAAGGAGAGCGATCGAGACGTCCTCTATCTCCTCTTCACCTTGGGCGGGAAGGCAACCTTTTCAGCCCTAGGGGATGCGTACCTAGCGTTCTCGAATCGCGGCCTATCGCAATTTATGTCCAGTTTGAAAATTCTGGACGGGACACTCGTCCGTCTATTTGGCGATTACGTCAAGGGTTACGTGGAATTTAGTAACCCTTCCGTAAATGACTTCATGTTGATGAAGTTTTCTGAAGAGCGCGACCTAGTCATGAGGGTGTTGAAGAATCCGTACTCTTTTGATCAGGTGGCACTTCTTTGGTCCTACCATGATGCGCCAGTGGATTCGGGGCTGCCGGCTCAATTGAACCTTGCCCCATTTCAGGCGGAAATCGAAAAAGCCGCATTGGCCACACTGGAACGTGATGGGACCACCACGCACTCTAGGGCTGGGAGAGTTGCGCTTTGCCTGGATCTCGCCGGTTCAATGCGCGTCCCGAAAATTGAGGATTGGGCAGTGGGCAAGCTGAACCCACCGGGATTCGTCTACCGGGCTACGAGTGGCGACGTGATTGCGCTGATTCGAACCACCCACGGATCTGCCAATCGGAGAATTAAGGAACTTCATGAATCGGTGCGACTGGAAGGTCTCACTTCGTTGTTTAATAGGGATCGTGGTGACTTCGGTCTCTTCGTAGCGGCTAGCCATGCCATGGACCTAGCTGAATTCGTAGAAGATAAGATTCTGGCAGACCTATGCCGACAGGCTGATGAAATGTTTGATGACCTGCTGGATCGGTACTCTCGTGACCCTGACGATGTGGACCCAGATCTGATTCATCACGGAATTCAGTACATTCTGCGACATGGCGACCTTTGGGAGCACAAGTGGCCGAACGCAGCTGCCTTGATGGAGGATTGGCTCCCGGAAGATATGGAGAATTTCGAGGGAAGCGAAGAAGAATCTGATATTGATCCAGAATATGTTGATGGTGAGGTCTATTTGACCATGCACTCCCTGAGCTTTCTGGAGTAATAGGTCGAGGAACGACGGGTCGGCGGAGTCTCAATCGGTGCGTCAGGCGCCGGCGACTGGGATCAGCGTCCCCCGGGACTAGCTCTCCGGGGGACGCTGGAGGCCCTGCGGCGCTCTGCGCCTCGATGCGAACTACGGGCGGGAAGGTCGCTTAGGTCTGCGGGCCTGGTCAGTCAGCCTTTGAGGATCCAGGGCGTTCGCTGACGGTCGGCGTGGTTGCTGTACTCCGCTGCTGTACCGACCCCGCGAAGAGAACGGTCGTCAGGGCGAGAACATCGGCGTACACGCTCACTACGTCAGCCGCTGCGCTCCATGTGATCACGACGACTATCACAACCGTGATCACCCACGGTTTCCAGCCGGGGTTTGACAGCCTCCATGGGGGAGGGGTGACACTCATGCTTGAGCCTCTCTACGGGGCTTATTGCCCACCCTGCCGCTCTCGCCGGGAAGCCTGCGCGGCTTGGGTGGGCACCTGACTGATGGGGACCGTAGCAACGGAATGCCTAGGTCTGGGGCGTCTGTGACTTCGCCCCGATCACTCTCGGATGCAAGTCCACTTGACGCCTTAACGGAGAGTGGCAGCGAGCGTGCTCGGGCGGGCACACTCCATCAAGCGGAGTTGTTAAGAATCAAGGACTGCTTGATTTTTCGCAGTGCCAGTTACGGACCGTAGTAGCCTCATTCTGTCTGAAATCAAACCCTCGGCTCACGCCCTTAACGGCCTGCAGGGGGGCCGCGCGGTCGGCGGAGCGACTTTGGCCGGGGGCTGCTTTGGCGCGAGTGATCATGGCCCCGTAAGCTTCCGGCGAGTCGGGCAGTCTGTGGACCTGCCCGTTAAAGCACGACGTTGGGGCCATGATCTTCGAGGCTCGCGCCAAAGTGGCTGGCTAAAGTCGTGGAGCCGACCGCCCCAGCCACATCACAGCTGCTCTAGCCCTAGCTTGCCGAGCCGGGAGCGGATTGCACTGGGCTGACGTCCGAACTCCGCGCTGAGCACGTCGAAATCGTGCTCCCCTTCCCGGTACAGGGTGAGTAGCCTCGCCTCCTCCTCGGCGGTCCAAGGCTGACCGAAGTTGGGGTAGCGGGCGCGGAGCTCCTCGGGGTCCTCTCGCCGACCATTTCTCGGGATGTGCTCGACCTTGACAGCTACGATCATGTTCAGCGCGAACCGAGCGATCTCGGAGCCTGCGAGCCAGAGCACAAGATGATCGTCCTCGAACGTGATCTGGTCGGCCGGAATCGTCATCGAGCGGTGCAGACAGTCGGCGTCATTCGGGTCCGGCACGTAGTCGGTGAAGCTGACGCGGAATGATGCACGCACTGTTGATGCCCCCATGACTTCAGCGTGCCGGACAGGGGTTCCTCACGAAAGAGCGCCGCTCGGCCATGGTGGCCCGACTGCGGGCGGGCCGCTGGCGAAGACAGAGCGGCCCGCCCGCTGAGGCGGGCCACGCCGCGCCGTGCGCGGCGTCTTGATGACGTGGAGAAAGTCTGAGCCAACCGGGGGTCTGCTCTGGTATCCGGCTACAGCCTGAACGAGAGTTCCAAGTCGTCGCCAGGGAGGTGGAACTCCTCAAGGGCCAGCGGCTTGTCCGTTCCATTGAGCGTCACACGGAGCACGTGCAGGAGCGGAACCCCGTCCGGTAGTCGGAGAGCTTGGGCCTGGTCCGGGAGCGGCATGCGGGTGCGGACGTACTCCGTGAAGTGGAGTTCGTGGCCGAGGTCCGCGAGCGCCCCGTAGAGCTCTGGCGCCGGTGGCGGTGCCTCCTCCTCGTACTTGGTGTCGACCAGGACCGAGAACGGCACGTACGTGCGGTGGAGTTGGCGGAGGCGGCCGTGGTCAGCCGTCTGCAAGGCGTCGTACGTGAACATCGGCTCGCCCGGCGGGATGCGGAGTAGGTCCGCCAGGGCCAGCGGAGCGTCCGTGCGGGTTGCTACGGAGGGCTCGGCGTCCTCCCATCGGATGCCGTCGGCCTCCACGTATCGGCCGTCGGGTGCCAGGCGTACGCCGCGCGGGCGCGTGAGGCTCGGGCGGCTCTGGGGTGAGCGGGCGAAAGTGCCCCTGCCCATGATTGCCTCGACCAGACCTGACGCCCGTAGCTCTGTGAGGCCCTGACGGACTGTGGGGCGCGTCACGCCGAACTGCTTTGCCAACGCCTCCTCGGACGGGAGCGGTTGGCCGGCGGGGAAGGTGCCGTTCAGGATGCCCTCGCGCAGGTAGTCGGCAATTTGCCGGTACTTCGGCTGCGTGTTCTTCGGCGGCATGCAGGGCCCTCCAAGGCCGGTTCGCCTCGCGGCTGTCCAAGGTGCTGGCCAAGTTGACCAACTTCTTGGACAGCGTCCCCCATCACAAGACGGTTGACAACCCGTACTACGGGTCGCACTCTGGATTCGGCACCCGTACTACGGGTGGTCTAGCAACCCGAAGGATTGGCCTTCGGGTGCCAGAGACGAGGAGTACAGACAGTGGCAAGCCTTCCGATCGACACCGCGAAGTTCACGGGGATCATCTGCGCAGTGCCCCCGACTCCGCGGGTCGCGAATCGTGAGACCGGTCAGCTTCGCGTTGACCGTGAGACGGGAAAGACCATGTACCAAGTCGGCCTCTGCCTGATGGCTGGGGCGTCGGCGGACGTGGTGAACGTCAGTGTGGCCGGGGAGCCGAGCGGCGTGCAGCTCGGTATGCCGGTGGCCGTGCGGGACCTGGTCGCCACCCCGTGGGAGAACGACGGGCGGCACGGGATCGCCTTCCGTGCTGCGGAGATCCGGCCCCTGAACGCTCCGGCTTCGGCTGGGAAGGGGGCCGGGCAGTGATGATCCTGGCCTCCACCCCTTCGGCCGGGGCGACCTGGCCGAGTTGGGTTCTGCTGGTGGCCACAGTGCTGGCGTCGGGCCTGCTTATCGCGGGCCCGGCCCTGCGCCGCCGCTACCCCGTGGCCTGGTGGCTGTTACTCGGCTTCCCGGCTGTGGCCTTGCGGGTGACGTACACCTGGCGGCCGTTGATGGCCGGGTGTGGGCTCGCCGTGAGCCGTCGACCGGCGCTGACTGTGGTGTCCGGGCTCATCGGCAACGGGGCACCCCCGCCTCAGCCGCGCGTCCCTCGGCGCGGGCTCATACGGCCAACCGTCGGCGGATTCTGGTTACTGGTCCGGCTGTTGCCGGGGCAGGTGCCGGAGGACTTCGTCAAGGCGGCGCCCGCCATGGCGGAGGACTGGCAGGTCCACGCGGTGCGGGTGACCTCCTGGAAGCCGGGAACCGTGCGGATCGCTGCATCGGTGACGGATCCGTTGGCAGCTCCTCAGGTACCGAAGCAACGCGGGCCCGGTCATCTACTCCGGGTCGCGGTGGGTGCGCTGGAGACCGGTGCCGCATGGGTGGTCGACCTGCGCCGCGTGCCGCACTGGCTGATCGTCGGTGCCACTCGCTCCGGCAAGTCGACGCTGATCAACGCGCTCGTTGCGGGCCTGGCTCCGCAACCGGTCGCGCTGGTCGGGATCGACTGCAAGGGCGGCATGGAACTGTCGCTCTACGAGCCCCGGTTGTCCGCGCTGGCGACCAACCGTGAACAGGCGGTCAAGCTCCTGGCGGCGCTCGTAGACCTGACGCTCGACCGTATGACCGTCTGTCGGGCGGCTCACGTACGCAACATCTGGGGCCTTTCCGAGAAGGAACGTCCGGTCCCCGTCGTCGTGATCGTCGACGAGATCGCGGAACTATTCCTCGTCGCGAGCCGGAATGAGAAGGACGAAGCGCAGGCGGCCGGTACGGCGCTGATCCGACTGGCCCAACTCGGCGCGGCGCTCGGGGTGTTCCTCGTCGTGGCCGGCCAGCGGGTCGGCTCCGATCTGGGGCCGGGAGTCACGGCTCTGCGGGCCCAACTCGGTGGGCGAGTGTGCCACCGGGTGGCCGATCCCGGTACCGCAGAGATGGCACTCGGCGACCTCAACCCCGACGCACTCAAGGCGGCGCAAGCCATCACACCGGAACAGGCCGGTACTGCGGTCCTGGCCTCCGGTGACGGCTGGGAACGCGCTCGCTCCCACCTGGTCACCGAGGCCGACGCGGAAGCCATCGCGGCCGAGTACGCGCACCTGACCCCGGTCCTGCCCGAACTGCTCGCCGCAGCGAAGTGAGAGGGAGCCGCCGTGCTGGTGTCCATGTCGGCCGTGCTGTTGCTCGGCCTCCTGATCTGGTTTCTGTTGCGCATCCGCTACCTGCGCTTGCCCGACGTGCTGCTCTGCGGAGCCTTCGGCTTCCTGCTCTCAACGACCGTGGCTGCGCCGGTGGTTCAGGCGTTCCTCGACGGCGTGAGTGGCTTCCTCGGTCAACTCCGCTTCTGAATCGACCCGATCAACGAAAGGAAGGGGTGAGCCATGCCCGCGTACGTCATCCGCTCCGGTGACCGTGCCGCGTTCATCGCCGGTCTCCGTGAGCTGGTGGATTTCCTCTCCGCCAACCCCGATGTCCCCGTACCGCGCAACGCGTCGTTCGGCATCTTCATCGACGCCTCCGACCCTGCCGCTCGCAAGGAGGGCGCGGAGCATGTCGCCACACCGCTCGGCGTCCCTGTGGAGGACATCGGCGAGGGCTACTACGACGCACGCCGCGGCTTCGGACCGATCGCGTACAGCGTGATCGCGATACCGCCCGAGGAGCGGCAGTGATCGCCCGTATGACGGGCTCCCGACGGGGCGCGAAGTCGCCAAACCCGACCCCGTCAGGAACCCACTCCATCCGCCACATGAGCAGTGAAAGGAGCATTCACACTTTGTCCACCGCGCATCGTTCGCGCAAATCTCTTCCGCCCGAGTGCGAACTGAGGGGCACCGACTCCGAACGGTCGGCCTGCACAGGACGGGAACAGATCGTCCTCGTCGGGCTCGACGGCTTCGAGCGGCACTTGTGTCCGGCACACGCCGCAGCACTCTGGCTCACAGACCCGACACTCCGGTTCAGCGCCAAGACCCGACCGGAGGCGATTGCCGCAGTGATGTGGCAGGCGTTCGGGGGCGGTGGTCGGCGATGACCGCGCCCCTGCCGAAGAGCGTTGCCGCCTTGGTCACCAGGGCATCGGAGCCGGAGTTCGCGGCCTGGCGGCGCAACATCGTCCGCCTCGGCGGCTGCACCAACCCGATTCACCTGGTAGGTGGCGAAACCGTCGTCGACACGACCACGGGCGAGGCACTGTTCTCGTACGGGTCGGACGTCTACGGCGGTCGCCTCCTGACCGCCTGCGGCAACCGGCGGGAGACGGTCTGCCCGACCTGCTCCCGCCTGTATCGGGCGGACACCTATCAGCTCATCCGGGCCGGCCTCGTCGGCGGCAAGGGCACCACCGAGGGGGTGAGCGGTCACCCTCGGGTGTTCGCCACCCTCACGGCTCCTGGCTTCGGCCCGGTCCACACCCGCCGTGAACGCGACGGGCGTGTACGGGCTTGTCGTCCCCGGAAGGCGGGGCAGTGCTGCCCGCACGGGGTGCCGGTCGGTTGTCATGAGCGGCATACCGAGGTTGAGCCTCGCCTCGGCGAGCCGCTGTGCCCGCGCTGCTACGACTACGCCGGATCCGTGCTCTGGCAGGCGTACGCCGGTCAGCTCTGGCACCGGTTCAGTCTGGAGCTGCGCCGGGAGATCGCGCGGTGCGCTGGGCTGTCCCGTGCTGAATTCGTGGACGTGGCTCGGCTGTCGTACGCGAAGGTGGCCGAGTACCAGAGGCGGGGCCTGGTCCACTTCCATGCCGTGCTCCGCCTCGACGGACCGGACGGACCGGCTTCGTCCCCGCCCGGCTGGGCGACAGCTGCCCTCCTCGCTGATGCGGTACGAGGGGCCGTCGGCCGGGTTCGGCTCGTCGCTCCCGGCGCGGACGTGATCGGCCGGCGCGTGTTGTTCTTCGGCGAACAGGTCGACGTCCGGCCCATCGCGGCGTTCGGTGCGGGGGAGCAGCTGACCTCGGCGGCCGTGGCGGGCTACGTCGCCAAGTATGCGACCAAGGGCGCCGAGTCCGCCGGTGCGGTGGACGGCCGGATCCACCAGGCACGGGAGCTGGTGATGCTGCCCGTACGGGCCCATGTGCTCCGCATGATCGGTACCTGTTGGTGGCTCGGCGGCCTGCCTCCGTTCGAGCCGCTCGGGCTGCGGCGCTGGGCGCACATGCTCGGCTACGGCGGTCACTTCTCTACCAAGTCGCGCCGTTACTCCACCACGCTGACCGCACTTCGTGAGGCCCGTGCCGAACATCGCGCGGAGGAACAGCGGAAGGCCCTTGGCCTGGCTGACCGCTCGACCGTGACGGTCGGCCAGTGGCGCTACGCCGGGCGGGGCTACTCGCCGGAGGCCGCGCTCCTTGCTGCCTCCGTGCGGGAAGGCGGTGGTCTTCATGGCACGTGAGAAGTCGGCCGAACTGCTCACCGTGCGGCAGGTGCTCGAAGAGCTGGGCGGAATCTCCCGGCGCACCTTCTACCGCTGGCGGGAGCTGCGCATCGCACCGGCGTGCATCCGGTTGCCGAATGGTGAGTTACGGGTCCGCCGTGACGTGCTCAACGACTGGTTGAAGGAGCGTGCGGAGGGGGCCGCGTCGTGAAGTCGTACAAGGTCTCCGTATGGAAGCTCACGGTCAACAAGACAACCAAGAAGCCCACCTACCTCGTTCGTTGGGTCGTCGATGGCCAGGCGTTCAGCGAGTCGTACAAGACCAAAGCGCTGGCCGATCGCTTCCGGGCCAAGCTGCTACGGGCCGTCGACAAGGGCGAGCCCTTCGACACGGTCACCGGTCTGCCCGACTCGCTGCGCGGCGGCAAGGCGGCTCTGTCGTTCCTGGAGCTGGCGCTCAAGTACATCGATGCCCGGTGGGCGGAGGCGTCCGCGAAGCAGCGGGACAGCATGACCGACTCGTTGGCGACGGTCGTCCCCGTACTGATCAAGCCGGTACGGGGACGACCAACGCCGGAGATCGTGCGGAGGGCGTTGCGCTCGTATGTGCTGCCTCCGCCTCGCCGGGAGCGGGAGCGGTCTGAGGAGATCGCTTCGGCGCTGCGCTGGATCGAAAGGGCGTCGCTGCCGGTGGCGGAGTTGCAGGAGATCACTCGGGTTCATGAGCTGATCGACGGTCTCGGGCGGAAGCTGGACGGCAAGCCTGCAGCCACGCAGACGTACCGGCGGCGTCGAGCAGTCGTCTTTAACGCGCTTGACTACGCAGTGGAGTTGGAGCTGTTGCCGTCCAACCCGCTGAGCCGGGTACGCCGTAAGCGTGGCAAGCGAGCAGTGCAAGAGGTCGACCGCCGAGTAGTGGTCAACCCTCGGCAGGCCCGGGAGCTGCTGGCGGCCGTGACGTACGTGGGCGGCTACGAGCGGGCCAGTGGTCGACGGCTGCGGGCGTTCTTCGGGTGCTTGTACTACGCGGCCATGCGACCCGGTGAGGCGCTGGGCCTGCGGCGCTCTGACTGTGTGCTTCCGGCGAATGGCTGGGGTCGCATCGAGCTGGCCGAGACGCGTCCGACGGCGGGGAAGGCGTGGACCGACTCAGGGGAGGCGCACGACCGCCGCGGGCTGAAGCAGCGGGCGGAGGGGGAGGTGCGCACCGTGCCGATTCCGCCCCCGCTGGTGCGGCTGCTCCGTGAGCACCTGAAGGAGTTCGGCACAGCGAAGGACGGTCGGCTCTTTGCCAGCGAACGGGGCAACGTCATAGCCGCGTCGTCGTACTCGCGCGCATGGAAGCAGGCACGGGAGCTGGCGCTCCTGCCAGAACAGGTCTCCTCGGTCCTGGCCTTCCGGCCGTACGACCTCAGGCACGCGGGCGTCTCCCAGTGGCTCAACTCTGGCGTGCCCGCGCCGGAGGTAGCTGCTCGTGCCGGTCACTCGGTCGACGTCCTGCTGAAGATCTACGCGAAGTGCATCGACGGCCAGGAGCAAGAGATGAATGACCGGATCCTGAAGGGTCTGGGGGAGGAGGACGACACCGAAGAGTGAAACGGGCCCACACGGTCCTCACGCGAACGCCCCGGAGCGATCCGGGGCTTCGTCATTCTCGGATCGGTTACGCGAAGGTCCTATCTCAGGTCATCCCAAGGGCAATGGACTCGTGAGCGGGACTGCTGGACTTCATCGTCACGCCGGAACCGCGAGTGCGACCCGCTCTTCCTGCCCTTGCCATGTGACCCAAAGGTGCGTCGGCATGCGCGGGCTTCCCGTCCGATAGATCAAGAACTCGCGTGCCTCTCCAGGAGCGAGTTCCACGTTGCTGATCCCGGCTCGGAAGTTGAACGCTCGATCTTGGGTGCTGATGCCCGGGGCATCGTGAATCGTCACTCCCGTTGCCACGGCTCCACCAACGTTGCGAAGACGCAAGCGACTGCCGCCTCCCGTGCGCTCGACTCGCAACTCCACCTGTGGCTCTGCCGCTCTTTGCCGCTCTTCAGCTTCCTGCCGCTGAAGAGCGAGTGAGCCCTCCGCCGCGCTTGCTGACCGCTCGGCAGCATCCGACGAACGTCGTGCCTCCCGTGCAGACACCTGCGATGCCTCAGCTGACTGCTCCGATGCCCGAGCAGAACGGACGCCGAGCCGGTAGCTGATGATCACCGAAACGATCGATACCGCCAGAGCTGCCCACCCAGGCAGGTCGCCTATCTCCATGGCTGGGGACGATACGACGCGATTGGCTGACTCAGGCCAGAGACTGAGTGCCTCCATGAGCACGTTGCAGTCATTCCGGCGGCCTCACGACCAAGCACTGACGCGGTGCGTTGAGCGGCGAGAACGCGCAGCGCGCGCCTCAGTAAATGTCCGTTGACCTGCTGCGAAGCGCCTCAAGATCAACACGTCATTACAACGTGATCACTGTCATGGAGCTGCATCCGGCGGCAACTGGCTGCGCATACGCGAAGACCCCGCACATAGCGTTTCCGCTGATGACGGGGTCTTTAGGCACCTCAGAAAGGGTGCCCCCGGCAGGATTCGAACCTGCGCACACGGCTCCGGAGTGATTGCGCCGATCGCGCCCTATGCGCCGCCT